>CBFGJP010000036.1:11545-23942 GCA_965649105.1 Caldifarciminota bacterium | reverse complement strand
GACGATGTAAATCAATCCCAACATACTTCATAAAACACTCCTTTTTCATTAATCATAACCATCCCTCTCTAATTTTCAAACCTTTTATTATATCTTGACTTTTTTTTTGAGTATAATATAGTATGATATAAGGAGGTAGTATGAAGAGATTATTTTTGTGTGTCTTTATTATAAATATATGCGTAGCAATAACTTTATCAGCAAATATCACCAGGAATGAGCCGGTGCCTGGAGGGCAGGCATTTAATAAACCAAGCCCTGTTCCAATAATCAATTCAGATGATTTCGTGGTCATAGACTCAGGAGCTACCTGGTCAATGTGGACACAGATGCAGGAATGCATATCTTATAATCCACTCATCGGACTACTCCAGTTTGTATGCAGAAATTATGGTTCGGCTCTTTTCCTGGATGTATCACAGACAGATAATCTATTTTCCCTTTCATTAACCGATTTTGCTGTGTATAATGCGCAATTTGGCCCTCTTCATTATCCCACTTCAATCGCATCTGGATTTGATATTGCGGGTAGTGGTCCACATATCTCGTATAACTGTGGGTATGTTACTTCGTCAAGGTTAATGGGACAATTTGAGACTGGCGGCTGGTGGTCATCATACTGGGGTGCACCAGCTGATTTGGGACCAGGCACAGTAAATACGATGCGGAATGTTGGCAAACAACTATCCAATGGTAATCTTATATTTATTGGAATGGTTGAGGAGGACTATTCAGGGAGAACCCGTCTTATCTATCGCACCTATAATTGTAATCTCACGACCCAGATTGCAGGTGGCAATATCCATCCAGATTATCGTAGATACTGGGGTTTTGACATAAATGGTGGTATTGCCTATGTCTTTTACTATGATACACTCTTGAATATCTACTATCGCACGACCACAGATGGCATAAACTGGACTGGTGAGCAGATTTACAACATAATCTGGCCCGAGCCCTTTGATTCCAATGTAGTCTTCTGGACCCAGGCAGTGGTGATGGACAATGGTGCGCCTAAATTGATATTTGACAATATTGATTATCAGGATTACATACAGGACAATTATCCATTTACCGGCAAAATCTATGTTTCACCAGGTTCGGGCCAGGTCTGCAGGGAGATATCAACGGGCTTGACCAGAAATTTCTATCCGACGCTTGCCACGGGTGGGGATTATCTAATAGGGTTATGGCATTCCCATGCAGGGACAGGACAGGATTCACTGGCATTCTGGAATCTTTATTATAATTATTCAGGTGATGGTGGTTTGACCTGGCATACACCGCGCAATATCACGGGTAATTTTGGTTATCGTCATGGGTTGGCGCAGCTTGCCAAGAGGATTGATACGACAAACAATCAATTCTTTTATGTCTTTGGTCAGGATATGGTTGCGGATTTAGACCCGATATGGATGTGCTGGAGAGGCTGGCAGTACTCTCATCCTGCGCGCTGGTACTGAGGCAGACAGGCAATCACCGGGATTGAAGAGCAGAAGGGGCAAGGACTGCAGAGATTTTCGTTGAATATCGTACCGAATCCGGTGCGTGGGGATGTGGTGATTAGATATGCGATTCCGAAATCCAGTAGTTTTTCTCTTGAGGTCTATACCGTTGATGGCAGGTTGATAAAGGTGATTGAGCAGGGTTTTCGTAATGCTGGGGAGTATAGATTAAATTATTCATTCAGGGAATTAAATCCGGGGCTATATCTTATTCTCTTTGAGAATGGGCTAATGAATTTGAGCAGGAAGGTCATACTGGCAAGATGATTGGGCAATAGAAATTTTTGTCCAATAACTTGATTTTCAAAAAAATATAATTATAATAATCAATGGAGGAAAAATGGTCAATTTTATCCTGATTACAATTCTTTTTACTGGAATCACCGGTAAGATTCAGGGTGTAGTAAAGGATGAGGATACAAAGGAACCTATCACCTTTGCCGATGTAGTTATTGTGAATACTGAAATGGGTGCAGCAACCGATGATAATGGCAATTTTTTTATATTGAATGTGCCTTCAGGCAGATACACAATAGAGGTCTCCTGCCTCGGTTATCAGACAAAAAGGATTGAAAATGTTCTGGTTGAAGTTGACCGCACCACCAGGCTCAATGTCACATTGAAACAGACCGCTATTGAAATTGCCCCGGTCACGGTCTATGGAGAAACACCAGCGATAAAAAAGGATTATGTTGCTACAACCCAGATTGTGCGTAAAGCCGAGATTGCAACACTACCTGTTGATTATACCCCTGCTATAATCACATTCCAGGCAGCAGTGGCAAAGACCGATACCGCCTTGCATGTCCGTGGTGGAAGGGCGACCGAGGTTCAGTATATGGTTGACAATGTTTCAATTATTGACCCCCAGACCGGGGATGTCGCAATTGAGATATCAAAAGGGATTGTGGATGAGATAATATTCTTGCCGGGTGGTTTTGATGCCGAATATGGCAGGGCGATGTCCGGGGTGGTGAATTTAATCTCAGAAAGACCCCAGAAGAGATTGCAGGGTGAGCTCTTTGCCAAGACCGAAAAGATTATGCCCTTTTATTATGACTTTGGCTATGAAAATCTTCAATCCACGGTCCATCTACCTGCGACAAAAAATCTACAGGGACTTGCTTCCATATACATAATGCAAACACAGGACTGGGACCCGAGGTTATACATATTACCCCATAAACAGCGCGATGATTATTCAATTTACAGCAAATGGCTTTTCACCCCTTCTGGAAGATTAAAATTGAGTTTGAGCGGGGCAAAATCAAGGAGCCAGTTTGACCGTTATACAGGACCTGATCCATTTTTTAAATTCTATCTTGACCATTACCGCTCGGATATGCGTAAAGGTGATTTAGTTGCACTAAATTTAAACTATCTGCCCGATGATAAAAAATTATTTAACATCACCGTGAGCAGGCTATATACACAAAAGATTTATGGTGTGCGTGAGCCTGGTAATTATGGAGTATTTGATGATTTCCAGTTCCGTGATTACAGAACGCTCAAATGGCCCAGAGGGACCAATAAAAATCCATTTGGTGTTGCGCACTACAAAGTGATAAGTGAAGGGGATTATCCCCAGTATCAGGAAAAGAGTTCGAAAGTTTATAATATCAATCTTAAAGCCAATTTACAATTACACCAGTATCATGAATTGAAGGCAGGTGGAGAGTATATCTATCAAAACCTTGATAACTTTACCTACTTTGTCTGCACTGATACATTGAATCCAATTGCTGATGATTACAACCATCAACCAAAGGAATATTCAATCTATGTGCAGGATAATATAGACATTAAAGGATTTTATGCAAAATTGGGGACAAGATATGATTATTTTGCTGTTGATATTGAAGGTACAAAACCCCAGATAAATATCTCGCCGAGGATAGGTTGTTCCTTTTTAGTCACAGAAAATTTTCTTTTCCGTGCCAATATCGGCAGATATGTTCAGCCACCGCTTTATGACTATGTTTATTCCTTTTATGAACTCCTGCCTCTGGCACCGCAATACTACAATTTCATATCAGTTGTTGGAAACCCAGAATTGAAACCAGAGAAGACCCTGAGTTATGAAATAGGCTTCCAGGGATTGATTAAAGAAAATCTTATTGGTACTACAAATCTTTTTTACAAAGATGTCTCGGATTTGACCGGTACACGCTTTGTTGTGCAGTTACCGCTTGGATATTTTCAGTATTTCAATGTTGAATATGCCAATATCAAAGGGCTGGAGGCAATCTTAGAATATAACAATAATTTCTTTTCAGGGAAAATTTCTTATACCCTTTCCTGGGCAAGGGGAACGAGTTCTTATGCAGGCGAGTATGCGGATACATCTGTGACCAGGTCGGCACAGGATTATTACCTGAACTTTGACCAGCGGCATCGGATTTTTATTCAAGGTGGATTAAAAGGGCCCTTTGGCACCAATATCTTTTTACTTACCTATTTTGGCAATGGATTTCCTTATACACCACCCGGATACTTGGGTAAATATGAAGAGCGCAATATCTTTCGTTTACCTTTCCAGCGTCAGATTGATTGTTTAATAGCAAAAGTATTCAATATCAGCAGAATATCCTTCAATCTCCAGTTAGAGGTGATCAATCTGCTTGACCAGCGCTATGAAGTTGCACCCCATTATCCTTTGATGCCTCTGGAGAAAGTGCGGGCTGAGGATTTCAATGATTATCTATCATTGACAAATCCATATTACAGTCCAGCTGCAGATTTCAATCACGATGGTATTATGACGCCATACGAAACATATCATTCCTTCCGAGAATTGATCATTGCCACTGATGACTGGGTTGGGGCTTATACTGCGCCCCGAAGGGCAAGGATTGGTATTACAATAAAATTATGAAAAAAACCATCCTTTTTTTGCTGTTATTTAATATCCTTCAGGCACAGCATCAGGATATGATTGACGAAAATAAGAGTCCAATAGAACAGGCAAAGGATTTTTACCAGGAAAAGGAATATACAACAGTGATTAAGACGCTTGAAAATTCCCTGCCCCAACTGGATAGGGCAGATAAGATTGCTGCCCATAAATACCTGGGTTTCAGTTATGCAAAGATTAACGATAGAGTTTCGGCAAAAGAACATTTCAAAATTTTGCTTAAACTAAATCCAAACTTCACAATTGATGCGAAAGATATGGATTCTGTAATTATTAAAATCCTTAATGATGCAAAAAAGGAGATTGCCCAGGAATCCGCGGTCTGTTCCTGTTTTATACCCGGCACAGGGCAGTTGATAAAAGGGGAGGAGAGAAAGGGTAAGTTGATAATGCTATGCACGGGCTTGAGTGTTGCATCTTCGGTTCTTCTGTGGCTGGAAACTGAAAGCAAACAAAGAGATTATCTCAGTCTTGGACCGGATAGCGTAGAATATATGGATAGGTATTATAATAATTATAATAAATCATTCAGGATTTCGGTCTTCAGTTCTGCAATATCTGCGGGAATTTACATCTATAGCATCCTTGATGCCCTTTTTGGAAATACAAAGGTGAAGATCACCCAGGACCCCGGCTCCTTCTATCTGTCTCCCGGGAATGAATCAATAAAGGTTGAATACCGGATAGATTTTTGATATGAGATTTTTTACTCTCATAATAAATTTTTGTCTGTTAGTATATTTAAATTGCATTGATGCCCCGCGGAATAACAGATATGACCCCAAGAATCCAGATAAAGCAGAACTCGGGGGCATAATCTATGAACCGGACAGTCTGCCTGTATCCGGTGCGCTATTGTATCTCTTGGACGGTAATGGCAACATCGTCAAATTAGACACATCTGATGACCTTGGTGGTTTTCTATTACCACAGATTGACCCGGGTGTTTATACAATTGTTGGAGGGACAAAATATTTCAAGGATGTTATAATTGAACAAGAAAGTCTCTGGGCAGGAACCAGATATCCAAATTACAATATCTTTTTCACTACCTTCCATTTTGAAGATGATGAGATAAATACCATCCCTTATGGGTTTAACAAAATCAGTGGAGAGTGGCGTGTGTTAATTGATACAGATGGCAATAAGATTTACCAGGGTACTGATACCGATGACAACATTTTAGGCATCACCTTTTTTAGAAACAAAACAAAAGCATTTAAATTTGATATTCGATTCAAGATATCTTCGGTTTCAGGACCACAATGGGAAACAGGAATTTTAATGTGGTACCAAGATAATGCAAATTATTATTCCATAATTATTAAAAAGACAATTATACAATACAAATTTGTCAGGAATGGTGTGGAAACTGTTTTATACACAAAAAATTATGAGACTTCAGAAGGTGTATGGCACCAGTTGAAATCAATCTTTACCGGAGACGGCCTTGTCGTCTATCTCGATGATGTATTTTTATTTCCCATATCATTGATAAATATTGCGTTTGCGAATGGCTACTGGGGGATGTATGTATTTAATCATGATTCGGGTATGATTACATCAGTTGATTTTGATGATATTTATCTTGAAATCCCTTGATAACAGGAGGCAAAAAATGAAACCTATCAAAATATTTTCAGAATTCATACTAATAATGTTTTTATCTGTAGTTGTCTGCAAATCAAATAATCCGCCTGAAATTCCTGCAATCCCTGCAGGGCCAGATTCAGGTGGTGCGGACAATTATACATTCACCAGTTGGAGTTTAGACCCTGATGGTGATAGTATATCAATAAAATTTGACTGGGGTGATGGGAATGAATCAAACTGGAGTCCACTTGTAGGTTCAGGTGATACCATTTCAATGGTTCATTTCTACCAAGAGATTGGAAACTATGAAATAAAGGCAAAGGCAAGGGACATACATAATGCTGAATCAGAATGGTCTGGACCACATATTTTGACAATTGGAACCGATGTGTTCTGGACAAAAGAGTATGGTGGTAACCTGGATGACTATGGCTATGCAATAACAAAATCACTGGATAACTGTTATGTCATTGTCGGCGCAACAAATTCCTTTGGTGCAGGTGGTAGCGATGTCTATTTAATTAAGATTGATACAACCGGTGCACTTATCTGGGAAAAGACCTATGGCGGTAGTTTAGATGATTATGGATACTCGGTAAAATGCACATTTGACGGTGGCTATATAATTGCGGGGGTTACCAAATCTTTTGGTGATGAAAACGGGGATGCATATTTGATAAAGACCGATGCCGATGGTACTATCTTATGGCAAAAAATCTACGGCGGGGTTTCTGCTGATTTTGGATACGATGTTGCAATATCTCCAGATGGCTATGCAATTACAGGAATGGTATCTTCATCAGGTGGAGGTTCAGGTGATGTGTGGTTGATAAAGACAGATTTCAATGGCGATACTATCTGGACAAGAACCTATGGCGGATCGGATTTAGATTGCGGTAATTCAATCCAGCGATGCAGTGATAATGGTTTTATAATTGCTGGGTATACCTATTCTTTTGGAAGTAGTGGAGATGTCTATCTTGTAAAGACTGATGCGACCGGTAATGCAATCTGGACAAAAAATTATGGTGGCATTGGTGGGGATATTGGCAATATGGTGATATTGACCTATGATAATGGCTATCTGGTTGTGGGTGGAAACGGTAATGTTTATGCCCTGAAATTAGACAACACGGGCAATAAAATCTGGGAAAAAAGTTATGGGACAAATTATACCGATATTGGCTATGGAGTGGAACAATCTCCTGATGGTAAATATCTGATTGTGGGCACAGCAGGAACCAATGGTAATGATTTATACCTGCTATACCTTGATGGAACTGGTAATATAATTAAGGAAAAAACTTATGGAGATTACCTGTATGAAAATGGCCGTTTTTTACTGATTGATGGCACAACAGTGGTGATTGGTGGATATAGATTAAATAACCTGATGAGAAATAATCTTTATGTAATTAAGATAAGGAAATAGGAGAAATATATGTTGAGCAAAAACAAAATTTCAATCATCAAAAAGATGTGCATTCTTTTTATTATTTTGATAATTTGCATCAGTTTTGATGTCAGTTGCAAAAATCCCAAGGAATTTGAACCGCCTTTTGATTCATTATCTCCCCCGCCTCCTGCCCCACAGCTTATCAGCCCAAGAAATGATACGGCAATATACTATCAAACACCCTACCCACACGATATAAAACTCAAATGGGGTGTGGTTGAAGATGTTGAATATTATCAATTGCAAATTGCAAATGATACAACCACACTTCCCCTTGCCCCGCTGGTAAATGTAGAAGTATGTTCAACAGCATACGAAATTTCAAGAAACGGTTTTTATTTCTGGCGAGTCCGTGCCTATAATCGTAAATGGACCTGGTATACCGACTGGTCGCAAACCTGGCATTTTGGGGCATTTTATGCACCGTAGGAGTTGATATGGAAATCAAAAGATTAATTCTTGGTGAGCCAATTTTTTTACGTAATATGATGATCTATCCGGTGAAAGGCGATGGCGCAAATGGAAATTTCGAATTCAATACGATTGACAATGTAGTTACTGCGAATAAGGCGAGTTTGTATGAACTTGATACACCTGACATAAACAAAATCATTTTTGATAACAAAAGCAATACTCCAGTATTGATGCTTGATGGCGAAGAGATTACCGGTTCTATGCAGAACCGTATAATTGCCCAATCCTTCATTGCGGAATCTCATTCCCGAAATCAGATACCGGTGATTTGCGCTGAAGAGAAACGTTGGGAAGAACTTGGCGGTTTCAAGACAGGTTATTGTTCATACCCGAGAGTTCGCTCCATTCTCGCTTCTTCCATCATCAAAAAATCTGACATCCAGCATCGGGTCTGGAAAGAGATTGATAGAAAATTGACCGTAACAAAAACAAAATCCCGGACCTCCTCAATGCATGAAATTTTTGATAATCTAAACGATGAAGTAGAACGCTACCTTGAAGGATTTGATGAATTGAATCATAATACTGTCGGGTTTATTGGAATTGCGGGTAATCAGATCCTTGGTTGTGACATATTTTGTTCTCCTGAGGTCTATCATAAATTTGAAAAGAAATTACTACGTAGTTATGCACTGGATGCAATTGAATATCAACGGGGTACAGATACCAAACCCAATGTGGCAAAATTTTTTACGAATTTAACACAAACAATAATCGAAACTGGCTTTGATAGTAAATCCGGACATAAAGGATTTAAGGACAGAAAATTGGTAGGTCAGATGGTCGTTTATAAAAATGTCCCGGTGCATATTTCAGCCTTTCCAGGTTAGACAACACATTAGCAAACTACTGAAAAAATTCTATGCTCCTGAAAAAACTCGGTAAATACGAAATCATTGAATGGCTCGGTGGTGGCAGATTCGGTGATGTCTTTTTAGCCTATGATACAATTCTTGAAGTCCAGTTTGCCTTAAAGATTTCAAGAATGCGCAAAGAAGAAATTGTCATGCTCAAAGATGAGGCAAAACTCCTTGCATCTTTAAATCATCCCAATATTGTCCGTTTTTATAATATAGATTTCATTGAAAATAAATTCGTCCTCGTGATGGAATATATTAAAGGCAAAACCTTAAGAGATATTATAAAAGAAGGTGGCATTGAAATAAATGAGTTTCTGAACATTGCGCAGCAAATTATTGATGGAATAAATTATGCCCACAAGATCGGTGTACTACATCGTGATTTAAAACCAGAGAATATATTGATAACTGAAGAAGGTTTAATTAAAATCACAGATTTCGGGCTCGCGAGATTTTTTAAGACCGGTTCCATTGCTGCCTCAACTGCGGGCACACCCATCTATATGGCGCCTGAAGCATGGTCAGGAAAATTCAGTGAGAAATCCGATATCTGGAGTATCGGCATTATATTTTACGAATTACTCACAGGCATCCCACCTTTTCTTGATGATAACCTTGATGGTCTGAAAAAAAAGATTGAAAAAGGTAAATTGCTCATCCCCAGTATGATAAGATCCAACTTGCCCATGTACCTTGAAGATATTACAGTCCAATGTCTCAAAGTAAATCCAGCATCAAGACCCGAATCCGAGACCATAACAAAAGTTTTAAAGCAACAAACCAAAGGTATAAAAATTGAATCACCGGTAGGTATTGTGGAAAAGAAAAAACCCGAATTAAAATTGACTCCAGACCAGGAACAGATTATCAATAACCTCGATGGCAAAATTCTTGTCCTGGGACAGGCCGGTTGTGGTAAAACTACAAGTCTTGTCTATGGGATTTTAAGACTTATTGAAAAAGGTATCCCACCATCGCAAATCCTTGTCTGTGCATTTACCAATAAAGCGGCAAACGATATAAAGACACGACTGAGCCAGTTCATTCCCACACCCCAGTATGACCTATGGATTGGGACCTTTCACACAATTGCCTTGAGAATTCTTAGGCACGCATGCGAAAGACTCGATATCAGTGAGAATTTCATCATTGAAGAGCCAAAAAAGATTTTTCCGTTATTAAAGAGCGAAATTGGAAAATACAAGATGAATGCAATTATCAGAACGATTGAAATACTCAAGGCGCGCGGCATCACTCCGGAAAAATTTATGCCGGCAAATGAATGGCAGAAAATCTGTCTCAAAGTATATACAGATTATCAAAAATATCTAAAAGATAATGATATCCTTGATTACGATGACCTGATTATCTACGCTACAAAATTACTAGAAGAGCACGAAGATTTAAAACAACATTATCAAAGTATGTTTGAATATATCTTCGTTGATGAACTTCAGGATATCAATCAGGCCCAGTATAAATTCATCTCGCTATTGATAAGCAATAATTTCTTTTTTACAGGAGATGAAGACCAGGCAATTTATGGCTGGCGCGGGGCGAGTAGGGAGATAATCTATCGAGTTGCACGGGACTTCAAAGATGTAAGAATATTTCATCTCAATCATAGTTTCCGTCTTCCCCAATCTATCCTTGAAATTGCAAATAATCTGATGCAGCGAGAAACGACCGCCATTCCTAATTTAGAAACAGGTGATGTTATTTTCTATGCGGCGGATTCAATAAATGACGAAATTGATTATATTGTTAAAGAAATAAAAGAACTCGTGGAATTTAATTTCTCTTATCGTGACATTGTAATTCTCTATCGGATGAATTATCTCGGCAAAAGTTATGAAGAAGGGTTTGCAAAGGCTGGAATTCCCTTTACCACCATTCGGGGCACAACCTTTTATGAAAAGGAAGAATTCAAGTCAATTATTGAATATCTTGAGTTTCTAAATATCTGTGCATCTACTGACATATCCGAAGGTTCTATTGCCAAGGGCGTTTCTATATTCAAGGTCACCAAAACCGTTCAAAATAAGTTGGGTAAGATTGTTGAACACCATCTTCATAATCTAAATGTGTTATCACCTTACACTATTATCAATGAATTAATTGGCATATTGAAATTAAAATCCGAAAATCTTGAAGCATTTTTAAACTTTACCCGGAATTATGCGGAAGCAAGTATTGGCAAATTCTTGAGTGATTTGAAATTGTATCAGGAGATGGACCTTGCAGACTGGGCAAAGGATACCGTGAAATTGATGACCGTTCACAGCGCCAAAGGTATGGAGTTTCCTGTGGTCTTTGTCGTGGACCTTGTTGAAGAGATATTCCCAATGACTAAAAGTCTATCTGAACCAAGGGACTTTGAAGAAGAAAGAAGATTATGCTATGTTGCAATCACCCGCGCCCAGAAAAGGCTTTATCTTTTATATCCCAAATATCGGTCGGGCAGGCAGCAACTACCATCAAGGTTCTTAATTGATATGTTGAGAAAAAGATAACAACCAAGATATGCAGAAGGATACCCCTGAAAACCCCCGCTATACAGCAAATCTTTTTCTAGAGCAGAAACCCGTTCATATCACCTTTCCTGAATATCTTGTCCCTTTCTTTTTCATAATAGAAAATTTCATTACCATTATATTGGAATTTTTCAAATTCCAATACAATTAAATTTTCAAGTAGGATTATATTTTTTCGCTGATGGAACCACTCCTAAATTCCGATGAACCTAAAACAGGACTACTTTGCTTCGGTCTTTGCCTTGGGACTTGCCTTGGTGTAGATATACTCCGCCTTTAAGTCCCAGCGGCTCAAGGCCGCGAGTTCAAATTCAGTATTTAATTTTATGGCATCAACCGGACAACTCTCTGCACACTGTTCACAATGGACACACCGGTCATTGTGAATCACCATTTTGAATTTCTTTTCTGCCTCACTCACGGTTGTTATTTCAATCGCCTCTGCCGGACAATCGCGCTGACAGGCATAACAAACAATGCACTTTTCCGGATTTAAAATTGGTGTGCCCCGAAATCCCTTGGGCACCTCAAGTTTTTCAAAAGGATATTTTACCGTGGCGGGTTTCTTGAAGATATGGCGGATAAGTTCAGGTAAAAATGCTGCAATTTTCATATCTACTCCTTAGAGAATAAGGTATTTTACAATAATCACTATCAAAAGCTGTAGAACCGCAAGTGGTGCAAGATAACGCCAGGAAAATGATACAACCTGGTCAATACGAATTCTTGCACAGACGGCACGCATCGCCGAAAGCAGTAAAATAACAATCAAGGTTTTAATAATAAACAAGATAAATCCCGGTATCAATCCACCCGGGAATCCACCAAGGAATACAGCCGAAATCAAACCTGCGCCCACAACCATTTCAACATCAGATAATAACCTGAAGAATGCCAGTTTCTTTCCTGAATATTCGGTAAATGTGCCACCAACGATTTCAGTCTCAGCATGAGGGACATCAAACGGCACCCGCTCAAGTTTTGCCTGAAGAGCAATTAACGCCACAAAGAAACCAATGATATTGACTAAAAGAAGTAGTGGGTTCTCCTGGAAAAACCAG
>CBFGJP010000036.1:2161-11445 GCA_965649105.1 Caldifarciminota bacterium | reverse complement strand
AACGGCACCCGCTCAAGTTTTGCCTGAAGAGCAATTAACGCCACAAAGAAACCAATGATATTGACTAAAAGAAGTAGTGGGTTCTCCTGGAAAAACCAGGTTATCTCTATGATACGCCAGGAACCAGCAAGTATCGCCGGACTCAATACCGCCAAAAACAGCGGCACTTCATAACCAAATAGCATCGTCAGAACACGTACACCCCCAATAATAGAGAAAAGATTTGTTGAATGCCAGCCCGCAAGGAAGAAGGCGAGTGTAGGTAAGCTCAATAAGAATAATACCACAATCAAATCACCATCAAAAGAATTGAAGGTTGGCCATTTTTCATAATGCCAGACCGGGAGATACATTGCCGCAGTAGTCACAACTGCGAGAGAGAATACCGGCAATGCCGAGAACATCGTCTTATCTGCTTTTTCCGGAATTATATCTTCCTTTGCCATAAGTTTTATAAAATCCGCAATTGGCTGTAGTATACCACGATGACCGGTATATAACGGCCCAATCCGGTTCTGTAAACGGGCATAGAATTTCCTATCCACCCACTCGGCAAAGGTGGAATAAAGGAATAGAAAGAGGAAGCCAGGATAGATAAATAAGTATAGCAGGGTCTTTAAGGTTGCCATAAGATCACCTCGATAAAACATTGTTTATTGTTATATGGCAAAAACCCTGGTTTGGTCATTTGTTTCCAGTTGATTGTTTCTTTTGTCATAAGACCAAGCCCAAAGACCATACCAGTATCAATGCCCATAAACTTATAACCATATTCTAAAATGGCCATATCACTTCCTTCTTCGGTGGATTCTTTTTGTAAAATTCAAGTGACCATTTACGCAATTCTGCCATCGTCATAATTTTTGTCTTTTTTGTCTTTATATCGTCAATCTGAATCAATCGTTCCGCACAACAGATACAGGGGTCGATCGCGGCAAATATCAATGGAATGTCCGCAATAAATCCATTCTTTAACATATATATTGTTGCAGCATAATTCCCGAGTGTAGGTGCCCGTACCTTTAATCTTTCAGGTTTATCAGTGCCATTTGATTTAATATAATGGATATTCTCACCACGCGGTGCCTCATATTTACTCACTACTTCTCCAGGTTTGACCTTTCTTGGTACCTTTACTTTAACATCACCAGGTGGTAAATTTTTTAGAATATACTCGCACATTTTATAAGACTCAAATAATTCTTTGACACGCACTATCACCCTGCCAAGTACATCACAGGTATCTGCCGTGCAAACCTCAAATGGAATCTCTCCATAAGCCGCATGAGGGTCATCCTTACGCACATCTCTGGGAATACCCGATGCCCTGAGTGTCGGTCCAACAGCACATAGCTCCATTGCCTTTTCTTTAGGCAGTTTACCAACACCAACAAGCCTCGCCACAAAGGTCGGTTCATTCGTCCCGATATTGGCATAATATTCAGTACGCTTCTTTAATACCTCAAGGATATCAAGACACTTCTTTATCTGTAATTCATCCAAATCACGGCGCACACCACCAAAGGTATTCATTGCATAATGGACACGATTACCCGAGATGATTTCAAGCATATCCATCACCAGTTCGCGGTCGCGCCAGGTATACATAAAGAATGTATCAAAACCTGCTTCATGGCCGGCAACACCGAGCCAGAGTAAATGGCTATGGATACGCTCAAGTTCGCAAACAAGCGTCCTGATATAAATTCCGCGCTTTGCCGGCTCAATCTCCATCAATCTCTCAACCCCTTGGACAAAGCAGGTTGTATGAGAATGGGAACAGATTCCACAAATGCGTTCAGTTAAGTAGATATTCTGAATATATGTTCGGGATTCCGCAAGTTTTTCAATACCCCGATGGTTATAACCGAGCCGCAAGTCCGCATCTTTGATTATCTCGCCCTCAAGTGTCATTCGCAGACTTATCGGCTCTTTTAATGCGGGATGCTGTGGACCAATCGGAACCTTAAATTCCTGTGCCTCCATCATTTACCTCCTGGTATTTTTTCTTCAGGGCGTTCAAATTTCCAGTCTTTACGCAATGGATAAACACCTTCGGGCCAGTCATCGGGTAGTAAAAGAGGCACTGGATTGGGATGCCCTTCAACCTTTATTCCGAACATATCCTGTATCTCTCGCTCATAAAGTGTGGCACCAGGGATTACGCCGGTAATAGTTGGTACCTTCGGGTCGTTTCTTGGTGTTAGTGTACGGACAGTCAATACGCAATTCTCATTGGCAAGGTGATATAAGATTTCAAAATTTTCACCCAGATCAACACCCGAGATAGTAGAAATATGATAGAAGTTAAATTTCTCTTTTAAAAACCTCACTGCTTCAACAAGGTCCTTCTTGTCAACTTTTAAAAAGACCCTCCTAAAAGCAGGATTGGTTATCTCTAAAACCTTTTCTTTCAAACCCTGTTTAATCTTTTCTAAAAGTTCTGCTTCGCTCATATTCTTCCTCAACTTACGAGACTGGAGTCTCTATTCCAAAAACAATGCCCTGAGACAATACTGGTAGCCATGCCCAACAACCTTAAACAGTGCAAAATCATAGTGTCTTCAGCAACTTATAAACCCCATCAATCACGGCATCCGGACGGACCGGACAGCCAGGGATATAAGCATGAACCGGAAGGACCTGGTCAACACCACCGATGATATTGTAACAGCCTCGATAAACACAACCACTCATTGCGCACGCACCAACCGCCACAACAAACTTCGGCTCAGGAACCTGCTCATAGATTCTTACCATTCTATCCTTGCTCTGCTTTGTCATCGGACCGGTGCAGACAATAACATCTGCATGTCTTGGTGTTGCCTTTAATAGTACCCCAAATCTTTCTAAATCAAATCTCGGCATCAATGCGGCGAGGATTTCAATATCACAGGCATTACAGGCCCCAGTATTCAAATGTAATACCCAGGGCGATTTTATCCTTGACCACCTAACAAGCCAGCTGAGCATATCAACTCCTCGTTATCAATGCTAATACTGAAATAAATATCATTGCCAGGTAAAAAATACCAAACAAGGCAACTGTGCCTTTCGGGATTGTCGCAACAACCAAAGTCGCAACATGCATCATTGTAAAGAATAAAGCAACATAGAAGAATAATCGATAACCAAACTGGACTTTTGTCCCCGGTATATCTTCTCCACAGGCATAGGTTGCGGTCTTACCTTGAGTCTTTTTCACTTTTGGTGCCATCAGAATGCCCAGCCCGTATATCACATAGAAAATACCAAGGAAGATTAAAAATGCGATAGGAGGAGATAATAATATATCAATCATATCAAACCGCCCTTCTGCAGTATCGCTTCGCTCGCAGGATCATCCCGATAACAAAAATCGGGATTTGCAGTATCACTCCGTTTGCAAAAGAGGTTTCCTGCAAGTTCCGATAAGTTTTGTCGGAACGATACTGCAAGTCCGTAAGGACGATACTGCGTTTCCTGCATCTTTTCATATTTATCCTCTCAATTTTGTCAACTTCTTCACATCAAGACTACCGGTATGACGATAGAGGTTTATCACGAGTGCGAGGGCAACTGCAATAGCGCAAACCTCAACCACAATAAATGTAATAACCAAGCTCTGACCGGTTAAGATCAAACCTTTTACATTGCTTGCAGATATCAAGGCAAGTGTCACCCCTTTGGCAATGACTTCAATACCGATGAGCAATTTGATCAAATTGCGCATTGAAAGGAGACAGTATAATCCTATGAAGAAGAGAATAAAGGCAAACATTAAGTTTATATAAAAATCATTGGGTAGATTAATCATTTTTGTCCCTTTTTCTGAATAATGCAAGGACGGAAAAGACCCCGGCAAAAATCACACCGATCTGAGCCAGCAGGTCAAATGTCCTTTTCTGCCAGAATATATCACCAAATTTTCCTGGCTCAGATGGCCATTTTGTTAGCAAGGGCATTTTATTCAATAGCAGATACATAATCAATATATCAATAATTATGAACCAGATAAAGAATAACGGAAAGATATAGACTGGTATTTTACTCTCTTTAAAATCATCGCCCCGGGTCAAGCCAATCGTTGAGACAAACAATACCGTAATCAAACCCGCAACAACCGAAATCTCAAATACGCCCGCATAATACGCCTTCATAAAGAATAATACAACCGCCAGAAATACACTAGCGGCCATAAGACTCAATGCAGATTTTAACAAATCTTTTAACAATACCGCAAGTATTGAGAAGAAAACCAGGGCACAAAGGGATATCAAATATAATTCCTGCATATAACTCCTATAACCTCAAATACTGCATTGCATATCTTATGCCGGATTCGAGAATATTGACCGCAGGTGTAATCCACTTGGAAATAACCACAGGGAATCCGATTCCGATTATTATACAAACAAGGGCAATAAGGATCGTTGAAAAAGCCATCCAGAATGGTACTTCTTTCACATCTTTCAGGGTCTCTTTCAATTTCCCAAAAAAGGCACGCCGCTGGATAATAATATAATACCATAATGTAATGATACTTGCCAGGACCGCCACAAATGCAAATCCATAAGCCTTTGCCTGCAATAATCCAATGATGATAAATAACTTGCTCCAGAATCCATTTAGCGGCGGAACACCTGCAACTGCAAGCGAACCGACAACAGTTGTCGCCGCAGTTATCGGCATTCTTTTACCCAAACCACCCATTTTGTTTAAATCTCTAGTTCCCGTTGAATGCTCAACCGAGCCTGAATTCAAAAACAACAATCCCTTGGCAAGGGCATGATTTAAGATATGGAACAATGCACCCATTATTGCAAAACTTGTGCCGGCGCCAAAACCTAAGATTATATAACCGACCTGGCTGATTGAAGAATAGGCAAGCATACGCTTGATGTCATCCTGACCAAGGGCAAGGATTGCCCCGACCAGAATAGAGATTATACCAAGATACATCAGGACCGTTGAGGTCGCGGGTGTGAGACCAAAGACATTTAAAAATACCCGGGTCAATGCATAGACACCAGAAACCTTTATCAACAATCCCGAAAGCATTGCGGATATCGGAGCAGGTGCACTGGGATGAGCATCAGGTAACCAGGAATGAAATGGCACAAGGGCAGCCTTTAAGCCAAAACCGAAAATAAAGAATCCGGTGCAAATATATAAAACAAATTTTGCATCATCCTGCACGAATCTATCGGCAATATTACCGAGTTTCAAACTACCAGTGATGCCAAAGATAAGTGCAATACCCAAAAGCAGAAATGCGGTTGCGACTGATGAAAGTGCCAGATATTTGAAAGAAGCTTCAAGTTCATCGTGCTTTAATCCATAGGCAACAAGTCCATAAGACGAAATTGCCGCAACCTCAAGAAATACATAGATTGTAAACAAATCGGTAGCAAGGACAAGGCCACTCATACCGCCGACCATAATCATAAATAACGCATAGAATATCCCTTTTGAACCATAATGCTCCATATAATCAATTGAAAATAGCGTCACACCAAAACTGACAAGATATATGGCAAATAGCATAAACAAACTGAAAGCATCTAAGGCAAAGACAATATTGAGATTCTGATTGAACCATTGGAAATGTCGGATACCGGTGTTTGATACCACAATCTGATACCCAAATGTCATTGAATAAATTAGTAAAAATAGAATTCCCGCATTGGTCAATAAGTCAGGCAGAAATCTCTTTGAGATCCTTTCAATCAAAGGCAGGATTGCCGCGAGGACAAACGGAATGATTATAAAAAGAGAAACCATAGCCGACTCCTCACTTGATCAATGACAATAAAACATAAACGATAATTACCAATCCCGCAATACACCAGGCGAGATAGTTTGCATAGTGACCATTGTGTGCGTACTGAAGCAATCTCGTGAACGCATTACCCGTAATCGTAATGGTCTTCTCATATAAATAGTCAATCGGCCTATCAATCGCCACATATAGGATATGGGCAAGGCCTTTTAAGAATTTAATCCCCTGCTCATACATATCAAATATTCTTTTCTCAGACCAATCATAAAGGGTGCTCAAAATCGGCAATTTATGAATGACTTCAGAAGCATAGGCGGCTTTTTTCTCTGCCTTGTTCCAACCATACAAATGTATCACAAGACCAATCAAGAGCATAAATATAGATACACCGGCAATCGGATTCACCAAATCAAGGGCATGGCCAGAAAAATCATAATGATGGGCAATCTCTTCAGGGTGCATCTCAAGTAAGGGTTCAAAGAAGTATTTGAAGGGCAGATAATTATAAATGCCAAATATAATGCAGAGCAAAGTTAGGATAATCATTGGAATTAAAAATGGCGCTTCTGCCTCTCTGGTCTTGGATAATTCTTTGTTGCGCGGTCCCAAGAAGATGGAATGCCCTGCCTTCAAGAAAGAAACAAAAGTGAATATTGCACCAACCCAACCGGCAAAGGCAAAGATCACAAAGCCTGTCTCATAAGCTCCATGGATAACAAGTTCTTTCGATACAAATCCATTCAGTGGCCAGATTCCTGAAATTGCCGCAGCAAGAATCAAATAACACAGTGCGGTAACGGGCATATCGCCTTTTAGTCCCCCGAGCTTCTTCATCTCGGTCGTTCCGGTCCTGTGCTCAACCGCGCCCGCCACCATAAATAATCCAGATTTATATATGGCATTATTTAACATATGGAATATTCCACCGATGATACCAATCGGCAATGCAGTTCCAATACCTAAGACCATATAACCATACTGACTTATCGCGTGGAATGAAAGCAACTTTTTGTAGTCCTTCTGTATCAATGCCATCAGCACGGCAAAGACAATCGTTATTGAACCGATAATCATTAATATGATAGACGCGGGTGTACCTTTGATGGCAAATAATTCAACTGAAATTCTGGTGAGCAAAAATACTCCAAGGAGTTTTTCCAATGCGCCAGGCAAGAACGCCATAAATGTGACTGGTGCATCAAGAGCGGCATCGGGAATCCAAGTATGGAAAGGAATTGAACCACCTTTGCCCAGTGCACCAATCATCATCATTATAAAACTGAGTAAATATAATCCAACCGGTCTTACCGGCTCATGCGCAATCTCAGATAAACTTGATTTGCCCGTAAGATACCATAGAATAGCAATGCCGAATATCATACAGAAGTCGCAGAGGCCGTTGATAATAAATGCCTTGATTGCCGTGCGCTGTGTATTTTCGGTATTGCCAAGAGTTATAAACCCATAAAGAGTCAAGAGCAATCCTTCCCAGAAGAAGAGCAATACCAAAAAGTTATTTGCAAGGATTGAACCATTAGCAAAGGCAATTGTGAGATAGATATAGAAATAATATTCTCCCACCCTTGGATGTTCCTTCATTTTTATATATGAATATATGCTGATCAAGAATCCAAAGATATTTATCCACAATAATGCAAATGCCGATAAGTGATATAATCTCAAATCAAAATTGAGCCAGCCCACCCAGTCTAATGTCAAAACAAGATTTCTATAATCAAACAAGAGCCAGGCAATATAGACTAAAACTGCCCCGGCAATGATTGAGATAAATTCCCGCAAGCCCCTGATTGTCTTTGGAATTAAGATGGCAATGATTGCCACAAGGACAGGCAACCATATTGGAGTTAATAATATCTGTGGATTCATAATCCTAACCTCAAAATTTGGGTTGTAGCAATATCAGCGAGTTTCATTGGATAGGCGATAAATATACCCGCAAGGAGCGAAAGAATTGCCAGCACTATCACGACAAAGAGCATTGAATTTGTTCCTTCCTTTGCCTGAATCTTTGCCGCACCAAGAAAAACCATATTGAATACCCGGAACATATAGAATGCAGTCATGACTGCGGTAAATAGTGCTAATGCGGCAAGCCAGAAATTACCGGATTTTACCGTGCCCAAAATCACCAAAAACTTTGAGAAAAATCCGCCCAGTGGTGGAATACCAATCACCGAAAATGCCGAAATGATAAATACTATTGCCGTGATCGGCATTGTCTTAATCAAACCACCAAGCTGTCTGATGTCCTTGGTATGAGTGTTATGCTCAATGATTCCTGCACACAGGAACAATCCTGCCTTGGCAAGTCCATGCATTAGAAGATACAATATTGCGCCAGTAACCGCAGTTGGTTCCATAACACTCAAACCCAGGAATATATAGCCAATCTGGCTAACCGTTGAATAGGCAAGGATTCTCTTTAAATCATATTCCACGGTTGCCGCACCAGCCGCGACCAGACTGGAAATCACGGCAAGGATGGGAATTGCAATCTGCCAGCCCTCAGGAATAACAAAGGTATAGTTAAATATTCTTGCATAGGCATAAACACCGATCTTTACCAACACAGCGGCGTGTAATAGGGCAGTAACCGTGGAAGGTGCAACACCCGCATCCGGCAACCAGGTCTGAATCGGCACTGTTGCGGATTTTGCGAACATACCGAATAAAATCAATAATACTGCTGAACCAGGAATGAGGGTGCCCCGCATATCCATTATGTTAAAACTCTGGGTCTGATTATAAATTTGAATAAACCCAAAGAGCATAATGACCGCACCACCAAAAGTCACTAAAAATGTCTTATCCGCTCTTAATATATGAATCTTATCCCGATAAAATCCCACCAGACGCCAGGAACATATTGCCGTTATTTCCCAGAAAAGATACATAAAAATCAAATTTGCTGAATAGACCAGCCCCATCATTGAGCCGATAAACAATAAAACCATTAGATAGTATTCACTCTGATTTTCTTCATGGGCAATATAACCAACTGAATATAGAACAATCAACATCCCAATAAATGAAGAGACGATGGACATAAAGACTGATAGACCATCAACAACGAGATAAAAATCAAGACCCATAATAAGAGGTCTGCCAAAGATATGTTGTGCACCATTAAAGGCAAAGGGTAATAATAATAAAGGAAGGATTGCGGTTGCTAAGGCGATGAGCACTGACCAGACCGACCTGAAGGTCTTTGAAATAATTCCCGCGACCGGAATGGTCAGGGAACCTATTATTGGGACAAAAACCGTTAGCAGGGTGATCGTCTCAATATTCATAAAAGATTGCCAATTATATTCAAAATAAAAAAAATGTCAATAGTGCGATTTAAATCAGAAATAATCTTACCGAAAATGGGTTATTTAATCAAAATAGAATATCTTACCCAAATACTTGAAAATAGAGGGGCTCCTGAATATATTTTGCATAAAAGGAGCCCCAATGATATCAATAACTATACCTGGAGTATACACCATGAAAGATAAAA
>CBFGJP010000036.1:0-2062 GCA_965649105.1 Caldifarciminota bacterium | reverse complement strand
AAATACTTGAAAATAGAGGGGCTCCTGAATATATTTTGCATAAAAGGAGCCCCAATGATATCAATAACTATACCTGGAGTATACACCATGAAAGATAAAAAGTCAATAGTCAAAGAAAATGTTAAAGCCTATAAAAAGGCTTCTAAGAAACAAAAAACCGATATGCTAAATGACTTAGAAAAAGTCACCCATTGGCATAGAAAATATATCCTTACACTCCTTAATCGCACAAATAAGGTCTATTATACCCCGCAAGGAATAAAACTCGTGGGTGACCCAACGATTACCTATGTCCATAACCGAGGCCGCAAAAAGAAATACACTAAAGAATTAATACCTTATCTTAAAGCCCTCTGGGTATTGGGTCATTATCGTTATTCAGTCCATTTAAAAGCCTTTATGGCAATCAATAGCACTGACTTTTTGATGGCATCGCTAACATATACTATATGAATTTTCCAAAAACGGAGTGGTCATTGTCTGGTTTTGGGTGATTATGAGATTTTAAAAGAATTATTGCCTTATAATCGGGTGTTAAATTCACCGGATGCGCCGGAAGAGAAAAAACAGGAATTGCATGAACAGAAAGATTCTCTTTTCTATCTTGAACTCTTGCAGAGGATTCTCAAGTTAAAAAAGCAACTTGACAGAGTTTATCGAAATACATACAATCCAAATCTATGGGATGATGAAATAGAACAAATCTTTTCTTTCTATTTATCCAGAGATTGTTAATTTTATCTGGGTAAGATTTTATTTTGATAAAAGACGGGAGGGTAAAAAATAAAGAACCCCGTTAATAATTATAGATAACCAATCAGTCTGTCACCGGATTTTATTTTCTTTTTATCTGCCCTTTCTTTGAAACAGGCAATCTCATAAAAATTTGAACTCCCAGGGACTCCAAAAATCTCACCTGATTTACCTGAGGCATAAAACCCTTTGACACCCACAAAATCAAACCCCTCAATATAAATCTTTTTTAATGAATATTTTGTTGGAATATTTGTTATGAGATTGCCGAAATGGTCAATATAAACCACTTCTCCATAAATCTTTTTCCCCTGTCTTCTTATCGAAGGAAAGGGAAATTTTTTAAATCTATTTATTCTCCTTCCCAGATTCTCAATATCAATACCCCGGCTTAACTTACCCGCAACCGGTCCGAAAATATCCCGTGCATGAAAAGTATAACTTACCTTCCTTTGAACATTTATTTCATAGATAACAGAATTGCTTTTATAAATATAAGAAAATATTCCGTTATCAGGACCAACAAAATAGTAACCTTCGGAAAAGACGATTATGGGCTTTCTTTTACTCCCCACTTCCGGGTCAACAACTGCCAGATGGATAGTACCTTCAGGAAAATTTTTATAAACCATCTTCAAAATAAAGGCAGCCTGTTTTATATCAAATGGATGTAGGTTATGAGAAATATCAATTATGTGTGCTTCCGGATTTATCTTAAGAATTTCCCCTTTAACAGCCGATACAAACCAGTCCTTTTGACCGAAATCAGAAATAAAGGTTATGATCTTCATAATAAATTTGTGCACGAAGTTTTTCCTGCTTTTTCGTCATCCTTTTTATCCACTTATACCATTTTTCCGGCAATAACTGTGCTGCTGACACACCGCTGTTTAAAATGAGCGGCGCTATTTCACATTTTTCTATTATTTTTCCTTTATCCCAGAGAAAGAGTATTATTATAAACACAAAACAAAAGAATATGCCTTTTATGAAACCCAAACCACCCCCCATCAGTCTGTCCATAATCCCCAGTGGTGTAAGATGGATTAGTTTAGATATAATCCTTCCTAAAATAGATGCAATGATAGCGGTGCCCAAGAATATCAACAGAAATGCTACATATTTTGCCATCTTCAATCGCTCGGCATATTCAATAGCAAAAAAGATACCAATCACAATACCGCCAATGTCAAATATGCTCCTTACAAAACCAACAACAAGACCTTGAATTATTAGAATAACGATGATTATCAATATCACAATATCAACACAGCACATAGCCTGATTATAAATATTTTTCATATTATGT
>CBFGJP010000035.1:0-24124 GCA_965649105.1 Caldifarciminota bacterium | reverse complement strand
TGTTCTTGGGGATTGGTAATGAATATTGTGGCAATGATGCGTTGGGCATAATCATTGCTCAGAGATTAAAAGAATTCTTCCCTGATTATGATTTAAAAACCGGTGCCTTCAGTGGCATAAATTTTCTTGAGGCGATTGAAGGTTTTGATGAAGTAATTGTGATTGATAGTCTTTTTAAACCCGATTTACCAAGCGGCAGTTTATTGGAATTGAAAATTGAAGATTTTGAAAATTTAAAAAATTTTTCTTACTTACACAGCATGAACCTGGCAGATGCGGTGGAACTTGGCCGGCAATTAAATATTAAGATGCCAGAGAAAATAAAAATTTTTGGTATTGTTGTGGATAAAAAAGGCGAGATTGGAGAAGAAATAAATGTCGAAATAAAAAAAAATTTGGATCAAATAATAAACAATCTTAAATCAAAAATTTAACTTGCAACTTCCCTCTTGACATTATTGGAATTATGGATATAATGGGTGTGTGGCTCTATATATAGTGTTTTTAGGTGGTAGGGATACCATATAAAGAAAGGAGATAATGAAGTGCCCGAGATGTGGTCATAATCGTGATAAGGTGCTTGAGACCAGAGGTTCACAAGCAGGTTCGGTGACAAGAAGGAGAAGGGAATGTCTGAAATGCCATTTTCGTTTCACGACTTATGAGACAGTAGAAAGGATGCCTCTGGTGGTTATAAAAAGAGATGGCACAAGGGAACCTTATGATCGCTCAAAACTTTTAGGTGGTATTGCACTTGCCTGTCGCAAAAGACCCATCTCCGCACAAAAGATCGAATCTATTGTTAACGAAATAGAAGATTCTCTTTCTGACCGTTATAAAATGGAGGTGAAATCGTCAGAAATTGGACAGATGGTTTTAGACCGTTTATTAAAAATAGATGAGGTTGCTTATGTAAGATTTGCATCCGTCTACAAGAAATTTAAAAATATAGACTATTTTGCACAAGAATTACAAAAATTAAAAAAGGAGCGAAGATGGAGGAAAAAGCATTAAGGCTAAGCCTTGGTGAAGAAATTCCTAAAGAAAAAATTTTTCAATATGTTATTAAAAGGGACGGTAAGGTCGTTCCATTTGATAAATCCAAAATTGCAAATGCAATATTCAAGGCGGCACGTGCGGTCGGTGGAGAAAACAGAAAGATCGCTGAAGCATTGGCAGATGAAGTGGTTTTGTTCCTTTATACAATTAAAGGGGATAAACCGCCTACCGTTGAAGAGATTCAGGATGCAGTTGAAAAAATTCTTATTGAAAATGGTAATGCGCGCACTGCAAAGGCATTTATTTTATATCGTAAACAACGGGAGATATTAAGAAAGAAAAGATTATTAGAAAAAAAACCTGAAGAACGGGAAACCACGGATTACGCGCTTTTTGTACGCACTTCAGACGATGATTTTATATCCTGGGACCGTTCCAAGATAGTTGATGCATTATTAAATGAAACAAATATTGACCGTGATACTGCCGAGAAGATTGCCCGGGAGACTGAAGAAACGATATTAAATTCAAATGTTGAATTACTCTCTTCAGCCCTTATAAGAGAAATCGTAAATATGAAACTGATTGAACACGGGCTCGAGCATGCCCGTCTGCGCCATATGCGTCTTGGTGTTCCACTTTACGATGCAGAAAAAATAATCCTTTATGCAAACCGTGAAAACGCCAATATTCCCCATAATCCCGAAGCAACAAATATGACCCTCGCTGAAACGATAAAAAAACAATATATGCTTTCCCAGATATTCAGTCGGGAGGTTGCTGATGCTCATATAAGAGGAGATATTCACCTTCACGATTTAGGATTTGGTGATCGGCCTTATTGCTCAGGCCAATCGCTTGAATATGTGAAGAAGTTCGGTTTGAATCTCCCCAATGCACTATCAATTGCCAAGCCGGCAAAACATCCTGATACACTCCTTGCCCATATGGTTAAATTTTCGGCCGCGCTTCAGGGGCATTTCGCAGGGGCTATTGGTTGGGATGCAGTGAATATATTCTTCGCTCCTTTTTTAATCGGGATGTCAGACAAAGAAATTCATCAGGTCGCCCAGATGATGGTTTTTGAATATTCCCAGCAATCCGTAGCCCGAGGCGGACAGGCAATATTCTCCGATTTGAATATCTACTGGGAAATTCCAAAACATTTCAGAGATGTTGATGCCCTTGGTCCGGGTGGGCAATATACCGGGAAGAAATATATGGATTATCTGCCTGAAGCACAAAAATTTGCCTGGGCATTATTTGATATATATCTTGATGGAGATGGAACCGGCAGGCCATTTTTCTTCCCCAAACCACTTGTTCATATTACAGAAGATTTCTTCCGCACTCCGGGCTGGCAGGATTTTCTAAACCACATTGCGGATGTTTCTTCAAAGCGTGGCAATACCTATTATGTCTTTGACCGTGGCGAAACTGCGAAAATTTCAGAATGCTGTAGATTATCGTTTAAACTTGAACAGAGCGATATCGATGATGCCCGAACACCCTGGAAGATGCGCTATACTGCGTTACAGAATGTCACCTTGAATCTTCCTCGTGCTGCATATTTTGCGAAAGGTAATGATGAACTACTATTCAAAAAGATTGATCAATTACTTGATTTTGCGGTGAAAGCACACATTCAGAAAAAGTCATTTATTGAAAAATTGATAAATCTAAAAGACGAAGGACCGCTTGCCCTACTTACAATGGAACAGGATGGCGAACCCTATCTTCGTTTATACCGTGCAACATATCTCATTGGTTTATTAGGATTAAATGAACTTGTCCAGTATCATACCGGCAAAGAAATGCATGAAGATAGTGCAAGTTTAAAATTTGGCTTAAAGGTAATATCCTATATGTATCATAAAGTGAAGGAACTTTCTAAGCAATATAATATGCGTTTTGTTATGGAACAGACACCTGCGGAATCGGCGGCACACCGTATGGCACGCCTGGACCTTGAACATTTCCCTAATGAAGCACTATCCGTCGTAAAAGGTGATGTTAAAACCAACTCGGTATATTATACAAACTCAACTTATTTAAATATCGGTATGGCGATTGATCCGATTGAACGCGTAAAGATTGAAGGTAAATTTCATGATATGATTGAGGCTGGTGCCTTAACCCATGTCTGGTTGGGTGAATCACAGCCGCCCAAAGAGTCCATTGCCAATTTTGTGGTAAAGACATTTAATAATACCCGCAATGCCCAGATTGCATTCTCTCCAGAATTCACAACCTGTAATTCCTGTTTCCGAACATCACGGGGACTCGCTGAATCCTGCCCATTATGCGGTAGCAAAAAGATCGACCATATCACAAGGGTGACTGGCTATTTCAGTAAAGTATCGGGCTGGAATAAAGGCAAGAAGGCAGAATTAAAAGATCGATTCCGATCTAAATTTTAGGATTTTTACTGCGGTTCCAGAAGAATTCGTTTACAATCAATAAAATAGCACTTACTACTACAAATGCGTCGGCAAGATTATAGGTAAACCATCTTAGGTTTCCTATGCCCATATCAATAAAATCTATTACATATTTCAATCTTATGCGGTCGGCAATATTACCGATAGCACCCCCAACAATCAATCCAAAAAGCACAACCCTGAATTTGGACTTTTGAGAAATACCCAATATTGTAAAGATGATAATGCCAATGATATGAAATAAATAGTAAAGGTAAGATGGGCCAAAAGAGATACTGAAAACACCATATGGATTATAAGCGAGATTGAATCTAAGGATTGAACCGATTACTTCATGCGGCGGATCAAATGGAGTTAGAAAATTTACGATTAATATCTTTGAAATCTGATCTAAAAATAATGCCAGAAAAACCGGAATTAAAAAATATTTAATATTTTTACTTCGCGGTACATTTGATACAGAATCTTGCATAAGGAATTATTTTTAAACGTCTTTTTTCAATCAATTTTCCACATTTTTCACAAATGCCATAACGTCCCTGAGCAATTTTCCTCAATGCATGATCAATACTGAATAATGTTTCCCTCTGACGGGAAATATTTAAAGAAGATAACTCTCTCTTTTCTGTTTCGGTCCCCTGGTCAGCCATATGGTTTGCATATGCGGAAAGGTCGCCCGAGGCCTCGGTTTGAGTTGTGGCAATCTGTCCGGTTCCATAATCTATGCCCTTCAATATTTTTTCCCTTTCTTTCAGTAAGATTTTTTCAAACTCTTTTAATTCTGATTTTTTTAATTTTTTAGTCATTCTTTTTCTCCTTCAGCATATTTAAATATGCCTTTGCCTTGATATTCGTAGGATCTATCTTCAAAACCTCTTCCCACTCCTTTTTTGCATTATCATGTTTACGCTGCTGATAATAACACAAACCCAATAGAACCCGTGCCTCAAGATATTTTTTATTCTTATTTAAGATTTCATGCAGCAATTTTTCTGCTGCTTTATGATCACCAATCTGATTATAGGTTTTAGCAAGTTTCAACTTGATATCAAGGAAATTTGGGCTAACTTCCATTGCCCTTTGGTATTCGTCTCTTGCTTTTTTATATTCCTGCAATTCATAATAGGTATCACCGAGTTGCATATAAGTATTGGCAAGTTTTATCTTTAATTGTGGTGAATAACCTTTTTCTTTTGTTTCAAGCGCTGCAGCTTTTTCAAATGATTTTATTGCCTCATCAAACTGACATTGTTCATTATAAACAATCGCCATATTCACATAGGCTTCAATGTATTCAGGATTGAGCTCTATCGCCTTTTTAAAACTTTCAATTGCATATTTGTAATTTCCGGCAAGGGAATAAGCAAGGCCCAGGGCATTGTGAACATCAGGATAGTCCGGATATACTGATGCAACCTTCCTCAAGCCATCAATTGCCTCTCGCACCTGTCCTTTTTCATAGGCCTGAAGGGCTTCGCTATATATCTTTGCCGTTGCCTGGTCCATGGTGAATTATATTTATAAATTAATTGATGTCAATATGTCAATTTAAAAGTTTTGATTCCATCCCAAAACAATAAATCCGTAATTTTTTTACCTGTATACTACAAAAATTATCTGATATATCCAATCATCAAAATTTGCTTTTAGTTCTTAAGTTTCTTGAATTTAATACCGGATTGTTTGAGCATTTGAATTGCTAATTTATCCGGATATGGTTCCTTAAAGATAATTTTCTTAATCTTTGCATTTATCAACATCTTGGTGCAGATAAAACAGGGTTGATGGGTTGTATAGATTGTAGAGCCTTCAATATTAACACCGAAGTTTGCTGCCTGGATAATTGCATTCTGTTCGGCATGAACACCCCTGCATAATTCATGTCTTTCACCTGATGCAATCCCCATCTTGCCCCGCAGACAACCTACTTTTTCGCAATGGGGGATGCCGCTCGGTGCACCATTATAACCGGTCGCAAGGACCCTCCTATCCTTCACAATCACTGCCCCAACCTGGCGTCTGAGACAGGTTGAACGCCTTGCCACCAGTTCCGCAATCGCCATAAAATATTCATCCCAGGATTGTCTCATAAAATATTGGAATGTTTTATTCGTTTCGCAGTTTGTTTCGTCAATCGATTTCTTTTCACAATGTGCGTCGCACAACCGGCTATACTTCTGCCTTTATCCTTGCGACTGAAACAACTTTATCGCCCTTTTCCAGGCTGATGATTTTAACACCCTTTGCCTGCCTGCCCATTACCCTTATCGCATTCACCGGTGTCCTTATGCCTTTACCACTCTTGGTCATTGCAATCAGATCATCTTCGTCATTAACATTTACTGCACCTGCAACCTTGCCGGTCTTCTCATCAACCGTCATTGCCCTGACACCCTTGCCACCCCTTCCTTTTTCATTCACATCAGCAAATTTTATCCTTTTGCCAAGTCCATTCTCCCCAATAATCAGCATATCCTCTTCTTCACGGGCAATATTAAAACTCACAACCTCATCACCTTTTCCCAGTTTCATTCCTCTAACCCCGCTTGCATTCCTTCCCATCGGCCTTATCTTTTTTTCAGAAAATCTCAGAGTCTGGCCGTCGCGCGTCGTCAATAACACAGAATCCTTTCCGGTTGTGAGCTCAGCGGCAATCAATTTATCATCTTCTTCCAATTTTATTGCGATAATGCCCTTCTTTCTTACATTTTCATACTCATCAAGTGCGGTCTTCTTTACCTTGCCATATTTTGTTGTCATAAAAATAAAGAATTTATTTGAAAATTCTTCTATACCAAGACAGGCGGTGACCTTCTCACCTTCGCCCATTTCAAACAAATTGGCAATTGACCGGCCTTTTGAAAATGGTCCTGCCTCAGGGATTTCATAAACCTTTGTTGCATACACCTTTCCGGCATCTGTGAAGAATAAAAGGGTATCGGTGGTTTTTGAAATCAACAGTTGATTGGCAAAATCCTCTTCTCCAGTCTCCACAAGTTTTCTACCCTGACCTCCGCGAGTCTGATTGCGATATGTCGTGATAGGTTGCCTCTTTATATACCCACGCTGGGTAAGGGTGATAACCATATCTTCTTCGGCAATGAGGTCTTCAATCGTGAGTTCTTCGGGTTCCATTTCGGTAATCGTGGTCCGGCGACTATCCTGATATTTTGCGGCGAGTTCATTCAATTCCTTTTTTATGACGCCATAAACTCCTTTGGGAGAAGCAAGGATTGATTTCAATCGTGCAATCTCTTTTATTAACCCTAAATATTCCTTCTCCAGCGCCTCTTTTTCCAAGTTTGTCAAGCGGGCAAGCCGCATATCAAGTATCGCCTGTGCCTGGACTTCCGTAAGGGAGAATCTTTTCATCAATCTTTCTTTTGCAACCTTTACATCTGCCGATTTTTTAATAATATTTACCACCTCATCAATATTCTCAATTGCAATCTTCAAGCCTTCAAGGATGTGTGCCTTTTTCTCAGCCTCGGCAAGTTCAAACTTTGTCCTGCGGGTTACTACTTCAAAACGAAAGTCAAGGAAATGCCTTAACGCCTGTTTTAGAGTAATAGTCTTTGGCACACCATCAACCAGGGCAAGAATTTGAATACTATATGTAGTTTGTAAATTCGTGTATTTATAAAGATTATTCAGTACAATCTCCGGATTGGCATCCCTTTTTAATTCAACAACGACCCTTATCCCATCCTTGTCGGATTCATCCCTTAAATCAGAAATATCTTCAATCTTTTTCTCCTTAACCAGTTGTGCCATTTTCTCAAGCAACGCTGCTTTATTCACCTGGTATGGGATCTCCATTATCACAATCGCCTGTTTGCCACCCTTTAAATCTTCTATTTTTATCTTTCCCCTGACGAAAATTCTGCCCTTACCGGTTAGATATGCGTCTTCAATACCCTTTTTTCCAGCAATGATTCCACCCGTAGGAAAATCCGGTCCCGGAATGTATTTTAAGAGTTTCTTGTCTTCTATCTCAGGGTCATCTATCATTGCGTTTAGCGCATTAACAACTTCATTAAGATTATGGGGTGGAATATTCGTCGCCATGCCAACTGCAATGCCCGAGGCACCATTACACAACAAATTGGGAAAACCTGCAGGTAGGACAACCGGCTCTTTTAATCTTCCATCAAAATTTGGGATAAAATCTACCGTCTCTTTTTCTAAATCTCTTAAAAGTTCTTCAGCAATCGGTGCAAATCTAACCTCAGTATAACGATATGCTGCTGCTGCATCCCCATCTATGGAACCAAAATTACCCTGTCCATCAACCAGAGGATAGCGCATTGAAAAATCCTGTGCCATTCTGACCAGGGCATCATATATCGCCATATCACCATGGGGATGGTATTTACCAAGTACATCACCAATGACTGTGGCGCTCTTCTTATGAGCACGGTTTGAGGCAAGACCTGCTTCATTCATTGCATATAGAATCCTGCGCTGGACTGGTTTTAAGCCATCGCGTGCATCAGGCAATGCCCGGCCCACAATGACGCTCATTGCATAATCAAGATAGCTTGATTTTATCTCTTCTTCAATATATACGGTATTTATACGCTCTTCCATATTTAATTATAGCCAGAAAATGCCCGGAGTCAAGATTCAGGACGGTTCTGGACTTATATCAAACCAGTTAGTTCAAAGACTTCAACCAGCTGGCTAACATTTTTTAATTTAACCGGGGGCAATGGATTGACTTTTACACTGCCTTTTACCCGTTCATAAGTATCCTTACTTATTAAAATCTGACCCGGCTTTGCAATATCTTCAAGCCTTGAGGCAATGTTTACTGCTGTAGATACGACTGTATATTCAAGCCTTTTTTCGCTCCCAATGTTTCCAGCAATTACTTCACCGGTATTAATCCCGATACCGATTTCAAATGATGCAACATCCTTAATATTCAACTTTTCCTGCCATCGTTTCTTTAACTCTTCAACTTTTTTCTTCATTCCTAAGGCACACTTTATTGCTCTCAATGGGTCATCCGGATGTACAACCGGTGCGCCAAATATCGCCATTACACAATCTCCAATATACTTATCAAGGGTTCCCTCATATAAAAAAACCTCTTCGGTCATACTGCTCAAAAAATCATTCAAAATCTCAAGGGCTGTGATTGTATTAATTTTTTCTACAAGCGATGTATAACCGCGAATATCACAGAAAAGAATTGTAGCGATGCAATGTTCGCCTCCGGGTTTTATTGCTTTTTCTTCGGCAATGATCTTTTTTACAACCTCAGGAGAAAAGAATCTTTGTAATCTTTCCGTAATTTTTTCTTCTTTTTTTACCTTTTCGTACAACTGGGCATTTTCAATCGCTATCGCTGCCTGACTGGTGAAGGATTCAATAAATTGAACATCATCATCAGAAAATCTGTTCAAACCCGCTGGATTATCAAGATAGATCACGCCGAGGATATTTTTCTCTTTTGTGAGCAGTGGCGCACATATGACCGAACCAATGGCATAGGTGATAACACTCTCCTGGGTTTTAAATCTACTATCTTTTGTTGCATCCTCGGTGGTAATGATATTTTTGGTTTTGAAAGATTCAAGAGCAATGCTTTGGCTTATTCCAGATAATTTTTTGGGGTCGATCTCTCCGCCCATATTCCTTGCGACCTTGAGCTTGAGGGCATTAGATTCTTCATCATACAACATAATAAATCCCCTTTTTGCCTGGATTATTCTTAATGCGAGATCCATTAGTAGATTCAAAAGAACATTTAAGTCAAAGACAAAATTTATCACCTTACCTACCTCGCAAAGGGTTGATGCAATTCCCCTTGATTTTTCCGCCTCAGCCAATTTCTGCCGGTATAAACTTAATACCTGTTTTATTTCATCTGTAGCCCTTAATAACTTATCTTTTTTCTCACCTTTTGAAATAAGGGTTTTAAGTTCTTCTAATTTTTTTTCAATATCAATGAAATCTCCAAATCTCTTTGTTACCGCTTTATGCTCCGGAATCTGCCCGAGTTTCTTTTCATCAACAAATGTAATTAAGATATTACCCAATTGTATCTCATCACCATAATTTAATTTCTTTTCGGAAATCCTAACTCCATTTACATATGTTCCATAACGACTCTTCCGGTCTTTGATTATGTATGTTTCACCCTTTTTGACCACCTCGGCATGATGTCTTGAGACAAAAATATCATCAAGGACTATATCATTATCTTCACGCCTGCCTAGGGTGAAAAATTCTTTATCTAATTTGACGACCTGGGTCTCTTCATTACTTCGGTGAATGAGAAATGTTGCCACTATCTCTGGATGATTACATCGTCAAAGTTTACCGATATCGTCGGTGGCGTGTGTTTGTTTATAAAAAGCCCGATAGTGCCTTCAGAGAATTCTGTATCAGTTTTTTCAATCTTTAAATCGTTATCAAAATATATTTTAAATTCGCTGCCTATTACATCAACCCACAACTCATACCATTGATGTTGATTGACAAGTAATGAGTAATAACCAAGGGGAATGGAATTTCCATTTCTTACTTTAATAAAAATTAAAGCCTTCCTTGACACAGAAACAGAATAATAATTCAAACTGTCTTTCATTCTCAAAATGACACCTGCATAACTTAGTGTATCAACCGGGCTGAGAAATTTTAAAATTACTCCAATTGAGAAATCAGAGACCGGTTTGACAAAGGTGGATATACCAATCTGTCCTGAGCAATTGTATGCATTGGGCTCGGATGGAGCGGTGCTATCATTAACCACTCGCCAGTTACCATTGATTATCTCAAAACCCTTAGGCTCAATGGTGCCAGGATCTTCATCATCAAAGGTAAATTTCATTGCGGATAAATAAAGGTCAACTGTATCATATGAACCCGCAGGAAGACTCTCTGGTGAATATTCAACGGGAATAAAATTATGAGCAAAGGCGATTAATTTATATATTCCAGGGTTAATATCTTTAAATTCATACCAGCCTTCGGAATTTGTTGAGGTTTCTGCATATATTGAGTCATTCATAGTCAGCATTTTCACCGCAGCATTTGCAATATTGCCGTCCGCAGATTTAACATAGCCTGCCAAAAACGCCTTATCAGGATTATCCGGGTCATAAGGATTATCCCTTGGCGGTTTCAAACAGGCAGCAAAGAAAATGAGCGTTGTTAAAATCAGGATCTTTTTCATTTTACCCCCTTAAAAAATTATTTTATCTTAAGAACGTATCCCAATTCAAGTTCATCACCATTCAATCTACAATAAAATCCATTTTTATCCTGTATCATTGACGATTGGATTCCAGGTTTTGATGTTATCACATCATAAATATTATAACCATAGAATCCGAGAAAACTAAGCCAGCATATTGCCGAGATATTATACCAGGTCCTGTATTCTTTATAGGCGCGGTCCATCCCATCTTTATTGCCGGGTTCAATATTAAGGTACTCATCATGCTTTACATTCTGGATTGAAGTAGCAATGAGCGTCGTAGGAAAAAGCACCGCAGTTGTTATAATCATAACTTTTCCCTTTGAACTTTCACCTTTATACATCTGCCCAAAACCTGGTAGGCAACAACTGCGTAAAAGTGCCCCGCTTGTGCTTACGATTCCCTTTTTTGCAAACGGTTGAACCGGTTTGACTGAAGGGGTTTGAACCGGTTGCGGTGCAGGTGTAATGGAAACAATCTCTGCCTTTGCTTCTTCAAATACTTTTATGATTTTGGGCGAAACAGTCGCGGGATCCAGCTCCAATTTGGGGTCAAGATTGAGTGCCTTTTTAAATTGTTCTTTTGCCTTTTCTTTATCACCAAATGCGACATAACTGAAAGCAAGGTATTTATATGCCTCAACCTGTTCATTTTTGTTTAACTGCTTGAGATACTGAAGTGCATTCTCTAATTGTTTAATTGCATTCTCATATTCACCGTTATTATAATATGATTTCGCATTATCCAGCATCTTCAGCAAAGAATCTCCTGTAACCTGCTGTCCAGAACAAAAACCAAATAAAACAGCAAAGAAAATGAATTTTTTCAGCATAAACGCTCCTTTCTTAAAATTTTATTTTTCTTCAAGTTCGATATCCTTTCTCAAAATCTGACCGGCTTTTATAATAATTACCTCTTCGTAGGTTTTACATAAAGGATTTATCAATTTCAATCTATGCTGTCCTGCGGATAATCTTATGGGCTGGGCAATCGGTGTCGTTTCATAAAATTTACCATCTATATAAACATCAGCCCAGGGTTTGACAACAAGTTTTAAAGCCCCTTCAAGCGGTTCAAGTCGCACATTTAAATCTACAGTTTCATCTGGTTTGAATTTTATATTTCTCTGCCATATTTTAAAATTTGGATTCTCAAGACGTATATTATGAACCCCTGAACTAACAGTCAGATTACCAGCAATGGGTGTGGTTTCAATATACTTACCATCAATATAGATTTTTGCCCAGGGTTCAACCTTGACCTTTAAATAACTCGTTCCCTGAACCGGGGACACAGGTTTTTTAAATACTGGTGGTTTGATTACAACAGATGTGTCTTTTGCAATCTCGGTTATCAGGGTTATATCCAGCCTTAATGTATCATTACCTTTGATTTCAATTTTCTGGGAAAATGGTTTATAACCATTTTTCTTTAATTCCAGTTGGTGCTCCCCAGTCTTTAAACTCTCCAGGGTTGCAGGGGTTATCTTCCCCGTGCTGTCATTATCAAAAAATATTTCTGCACCCGGGGGTACTGTATTGACCATTACTATACCGAAGAATTCTTTGCTTGGTTTGTTTTTAGAAAATGAATTTGATACAAAATAAAGTATTATTGCAATAGCAATTAAAGTGGCAAACATTCCGATTAAAATTGGCACTCTTTTTGTTGGTTTTTTTTCTTTTATCTTTTTTTCAGTTGGCGATATTTTTTCCTTCTTGGTCTTTAATGATTCAAGATAACTTTGTGCCTTTGTATCATTTGGATCTAATAAAAGGACTTTTTCAAATTCGGCTATTGCATCGTCAATCTTTTCATAACCGGAGTTCATAAAGTATATACCACGCTCAAAATGGCGTTCTTTTCGCTTTTCCAGTAAATGCTTGATTTTTTCTTCTGGGGTGGACACAAAATCACCGATATCCTTCCGGCTCACCTCAATCCTTGACCGTTTCATTTGAATAGCAAGATCTTCGGAAACTTCTTCAATATTCTGGTATCTCTTATCCGGATCTTTCTCTAACATTCGTTCAATGATTGTGCTCAATTCTTTTGAAATCAACGGATTTGCCTCAAATGCCTTGGCGGGGGCTACCGTGAGAATCTCATGTATTACCGAAGAATAGTTTTCACCCTTAAATGGTTTTGCTCCCGTGAGCATTTCATAAAAAACAACGCCCAGGGAAAAGATATCAGAGCGATTATCGACTTTTTTTCCTGCTGCCTGTTCAGGAGACATATATGCAGGAGTCCCCACAATTGCACCGGTAACAGTGATTGTCGTCAAATCCTGTGCCTGGGCAAGTCCAAAATCCGCAATTTTAACACATCCATCATACCCGATAAGGATATTTGCTGGTTTCATATCCCGATGCACAATCCCTTTCTGATGGGCATATCCAAGACCCTTTGCAACTTCAAGGATAATCCCAAGCGCAATCTCTTGAGGTATAAATTTTACCTGATTCAATAAATCTTTTAAGCTTTTACCATCAACATACTCCATAGCAATGAAATAGACCTCTTCTTCCTGACCATAATCAATAATGTTAACAATATTTTCATGCTGCAAATTTGCTGCAGCCTTTGCCTCTCTTTCAAAACGGATTATAAAATCTTTATCCTGGGCAAGATGGCCATGGAGAATTTTCACAGCAACAATCCGATCAAGGGTTGTTTGGTTTGCCTTATATATTGCCGCCATTCCGCCAGTGGCGATGAGTTCTTTTATCTCAAAATTTCTTATTTTGCGGCCGATCATAGAAATCAAATTATTATATAGAAATATTCTATTTAGTCAAGAAGAGGAAAATCATCCGTCGTTTTTCAGCGTGAAGGTGAGGATAGGTTAAGGGGAGAAGAGTAAAGATAACTCAGAATTAAACTCCCTTGCCCGATTCAATTTTTTTGATATAATATCCCTATGATTGAGAAAGCAAAAAAATTGATTGAAGAAAAAAACTTTTCTGAACTTGAAAATCTCTGGATGGAGATGCTTGATGATCGGAATATTCCAATAGAGGATTTCTTAAGTATTGCTGACGAATTAAAATCAATAAAGGAAACCTCCCGGGGATTTATGCTTCTTGAAATACTTGCCTGCCATCTTATCAATCAGAATGATATTGATGGGGCGATAGAAGTGTACAAACATATGCCATATTTCACTGAAGATGATAATATCATTAGAAAGGCGCTTGTTGATTTATATAAAAAAAGATATGGCGAAAATGAGCGGATTGAACGATATATTGAATTATCTCGTATTGAAAAAGGCGAACATCTTTTTAGATGTCTTGAGCGACTTGAAGAATTTTTAAAATATGACATTGGCAGGGTATTTTATTTCGAAAAATTCGGACTCGGTGAGGTTGTGGTAATGAATCCCGAGAAGAAAGAACTTATTATTGATTTCCAGAAACAGAAGGGCTATTTTGTAAAGTTTGATGTTGCCCAGAAATTATTAATGTCCGTATCCGAGGGACATTATCTATATAGAAAATATAAAAATATAGAGGAACTAAAAATACAAGCCAAGGAAGACCCTTATGGATTGGTTATTTATTTATTAAAGAGTTTTAAAGAACCATTAAGCTCCAGTGAAATTAAAGATCATTTATCGGGTGTTGTAGAAGAAAATGAAATTGATAAATTCTGGGAAAAGATGAGAAAAAGATTGGAAAAAGATGAAAATATAAAGATCGAATTAAAAAAGGGGCAGAAGATTTATCAATATGTTAAAGGTTTTGATAAAAGAGAAACATATCTTGAATCTTTCAAAAACGCAGATATTGATGAAAAATATTTACTTACTGAAAAATGCGCCCGAGAAAGTCCTGAAATATTCAGTGCAATGATTGACCTGCTTATTTCATTTGCGAATGAAAGATACAGAATGGAGCCGGCAAGGGCGCTTGATATTCTTTATCTTTGTGCTGAATATAAAAAAACCGGAATTAATTATACAATTGACGATCTTTTACAAATTAAAGGATTTGAAGAGTTATTATTAAATTTAAAAAATTATGAGCATAAAAGAAAATTCCTGAATGAAATCCGAAAGCGTGAACCTCAGGACTGGCAAAAGATATTCCAAAAGATACTCACTGTCGCTGATGATATAAAACTAATTGAGGCGATTGAAGAACAATTAGTATCTTCAGGATTTGATTTGAGTGACTTTTATAAGTCGGTAATTTTAATGCCCCACAAATTCCCGGGATTATTTTTATATCTACTAAAGAAAATTGCAAACGGCACGCTTAAGGAATTCCTAGACTCAAAATATATGCCCCGTCTGATCAATGGCCTTGAACATATTAAAGGAGCAAAACAGATATTTATCAAGGGTTTCTCTTTGGAAAAATTTGATGCGATAATAAAAACCGGAAATTTTACCGAGGTCATTAAGATAAAAGATGCCTTGATCAGATCAATCGCACTTAAGGATTATGAAAAAAATGACTATCTAAGAGTCGTCAAATACCATTTTCCTCAGTTATTTGAGCAAAAAGAAGATTACATATATACAACTCAGGAGTCTCTTATCCGCAAAAAAAATGAACTTGAACACTTGCTGACCGTTGAAATACCGGCTAACAAAAAAGAGATAAGCAGGGCAAGGGAATATGGAGATCTGAGCGAAAATTTCGAGTATAAGGCAGCTAAAGAAAGACAGGACCAATTATACCAAAGGATAAGAATAATTGAATCCGAACTTCAGAAGGCAAAAGTAATTGATTTCGATAATATTGATATATCCAAAGTCGGTATTGGAACAAAAGTAATTTTGAAAGATCTTCAGGGAGACAGTTTTCTCGAATACACCATTCTCGGTCCCTGGGACTCTGATCTTTCAAAAAATATCATATCCTATGAATCTCCACTGGCAAAAGAGATATTGTTAGAAAAAAAGGTAGGTGATAAAATAAAACTGGAAGATAAAATCTATGAAATAATTAATATTGAACGCGCAAAGAAATAAACTGGCGCCAACGGGATTCGAACCCGTAGTCTTCGCCTTGAGAGGGCGATGTCCTGAACCAATTTAGACGATGGCGCCGTAGATAATTATATATAAATTACCATTGATTGTCAATAAATTATGATCCTGAGCCTCTCCACATTTTTGAAACTAAAAGGCGCAATATTGGAAAGGATTGTGGCTTTTCTCCACCCCATTTTTTCCGGGGGACCTAAAACTACTATCAAGTGGGTAGAAAAGTGGAAAGGGGTCAGATTATAGCCAGCGTAAACGTACCTTGATTTGATAATAATTTTATATATAATTTTTTATGCAAAATAAAAATCCGTTTCCCACGGTAGATATTATTATTGAATTAGCAAACGGAGTTATTTTAATTAAACGCAAAAATCCACCCTATGGCTGGGCAATCCCTGGTGGATTTATTGAATATGGTGAATCTGCAGAATCGGCGGCGATCAGAGAGGCAAAAGAAGAAACGAATCTCGATATCTTTGATTTAAAGCAGTTTCATGTCTATTCCGACCCCAACCGCGATCCCCGATTCCATACGATCAGTGTCGTCTTTACTGCTAAAGGCAGAGGAACACCAAAAGCAAAAGATGATGCAAGCGAAATAGGAATTTTTAATAAAAATAATTTACCTCAAGAGATTGCATTTGACCATCAGAAAATATTGGCTGATTATTTCAACAAAAAATATCCATGCTGATATTACACACTGCTGACTTGCATCTCACCACTAAAGATCCATCACGACTGGAAATCCTGAATTGGATTATAAACAAAGGGAACGAAAGTAATGTAAATCTTTTGATTGTTGCGGGCGACCTTTTTGATTCAGATGCAGAAGCAATAATCTTGCGTGCTGAAGTTCTCAGAATTTTTGAAAAATCAAAGGCTCAAATTTATTTACTCCCCGGAAATCATGATGTTGAATCTTATGGTCCCAATTATGATTATGGAAAAAATGTAAAACAATTAATCCAGAAGCCATTTGAACAATTGAAATTTAATAATGTTAACATCATTGCCGTTCCTTACCAGAAAACAAAATTTGCTGAGTGTATAATGGATTTAACTGGAAACATTGATATTTTAATTGCTCATGGCACAATCTATGACCTTTCAATCATTCCAATCTTGAGTGAAGAAGAAACAAAGTACATGCCCATATATCCGGCAGAGATAGAAAATCTTGCCCGTTGTGTTCTTTTAGGCCATATCCACTCTACGTTTGTTGATTTAACTCATAAAAAAACAAGAGTAATCTACTCAGGCGCACCAATTGCCCTCAATACCAAATGTCGTTCACCAAGGAAAATAGCACTGATTGATATAGATGAACAAAAAGTTCAAATAACTCCATTAGAGATTGATATAGCGCCGTACTGGCATAAATTAGATTATTTTGTGTTTCCCGGAAATGAGGAAGAAATTTTAAACAGGATTGACCAGGATATTAAAAATCTGCACAATAAGAACATTCTACCCGATATCAATATTAACGGCTATATTGAAGGCAGTGAAATTACATTTAAGGAGCAAATCAATAAAACAATGGAAAGTCTCGGTAGGAATTTTCAGAATTTTTCTTTAAATTGCGCCAATATTCGCTCCTGGGATAGTTTGTTTAAGAATCCTTTTATAAAAAGATTTGTAGAAAAAACAGGGGGGCTCGAAGATAACTTAAGGATGAAAATTTTTGAACTGATTACTCCCTATCTGGATGATATTATAAAATGAAAATAACCAAGATTAAACTAAATGATTATGGACCGCTAAAGGACTTTTATCTTCAGCCGAAGAATTTTAATGTAATATTCGGCATAAATGAAACTGGAAAAACTACTCTAGTGGAAGCATTAACATCAATTTTGTTTAAAACAAGAACCAGATTTGGTAGACCAAAAGATATAAATATTGAAATAGAAATGGGCAAAAAAATAATCAATCTGCCTGCGGCAAAGCATATTTCCATTATATCAAGAATAGATATTGCACCATTACTTTATATCCCCGCATCAGAGTCCGATCTATACAAAAGTGATTCTCAAATAAGATTCTGGGATACTTTAAAATTAATGCTCAGCCAGACCGGCACACAAACTCCATTTGCGATTTTAATTAAAAAATTAAGAGAAGGGATTGGCTATCAACCAAAAGAAAACAACTGGAAGGCAGAAAAGCGCAGATTGCTGGAGAACGATAAAAATAGATTTGAACAATTGAAAACTTATCTAAGTGAGATTGGTGAGATAGAAAATAAGAAAAAACATTTGAAAGAAATGAATGAGAATTATGCACAACTGACCGCGCAATTAGATGAAATAGAAAAGGTTAAAAAATACCAATTTTACCAGCAGGTCAAAAAACTTTATGACCATTATGTTGATAAAAAGAGTAGTTTGTTGTTCTATGAGCGGTATTCTGAAGAAGATCTAAAAAATTGGATCGAACTTGAGGTCAGGAAAACCACCCTTGATAGTCAATTGAATGAAAAAAAAGAGATTGAAGAAGCAATAAATACCTTGACTTTAGAATATAATCAGATATCAACGAAACTTGATTTAGTTGAAAAGTATGCGATAAAGGACAGAATAAATCATTATAAAGAAGTTGAAAAAGAGCCAAATTTCTTCTATCCCATTTTAATCTTTTTAGTTGGATTTTTACTTTTGATTTTGAGCTTCCGTCTGAATTTTTCAATACTAATTCCTCTTTTTACATTCTTGTTTAGCATTATCAGCGTAACTATTGTCGCCATAAAGAAATCACGCATAAGGATAAAAAATCTAAAAAAAGAACAGTTTGTAATAGATACAAAACTGATATTACCTGAAGTAAAAGATTTTGAAGATATTGAGCAAAAAATTCAGTATTTAGAAAGCGAAAAGATTAGAATCGGCGCGGTTATAGATACAAAAAAAGAACGACTTGCTAACTTAAACTCTACAATCACAACCGAAGAGATAGATAAAAAAATTGAGGAACTGCGGAAGAAAACCGGATGTGCTGAAAGCGCACAATTAAAAAAGAAGATAGAAGAAAAAAAGGGTATCGAAGAAGAAATCAGGGGATTGGGAGCAGAATTGACCAAATACCTTGACGAAAGGGATGATTCAAAGTGGCAGAGACTGATTGATGAGAAGAAAGTGCCGCCACCAGTAAAAGAGATTGACATCAATAATATTGATGAGGTAGAGAATGAAATCAAAATTCTTAAACAACAGATTGAAGCGATAGAGAGTGAGATAAAGATATTTGAAGAAGTCAAGAGAAAACAGTATAACATAACAGATGAAAAGAAAATCTTACAGGAGATCGCAGAACTTGATAACCGCTTAAAGAATTATGCCCTTGAACTTCAAGCAGTCCTGAAGGCAGAAGAGATTTTAAATCAGATGAGCAATGAACTTGATAACTTTATTGAAAATATAATCTATGGAGAAGATAGTCTCAGTGAATATTTTTATCTTGTAACACAGAAATACAACAAAGTCAAGGTTGAAAATCAAAATTTCATTGCCATTGACACGGCAGGGAATGAATTTCCTCTGGAGTTATTATCAAGTGGGGCAAAAGACCAGTTATTAATATGTTTTAGACTATCAGCATTGAAAAAACTCTTTCCTGAAGGAACATTTTTAATCCTTGACGATGCCTTTATCTTTGCGGATTGGCAGCGGCGCTGCCGGCTCGTTGAATTATTGAAAAAATTTGTTGATGAAGGCAATCAGGTGATTTATTTTACATCCGATGAACATAGCCGGGACCTCCTCGCTGAAAATGGTGCTCAAGTAATTACGCTCTGAAGATAAATCAAATACCCTTTTGCAACATTATTATTGCAAACCCGCAACAAAAGATTTAAATAATCAATCTAAAATATTGCTAATTTTGCTTGCATCTGCACAGTATTATTATACATTCATAAAATTGACTTACAAACTGTTGCAAATCGGCAATAATTTTGCCTGACTAAACGAAAATATCCAAAGTACCACAGGAAAAAGTGAAAAGTTGGGTATTTATTTTTAATGGATTTTGTTGTATTAAATAGTCTATTGACAATTCTTAGTTTTTTATTATAATTTTTTTGAAAGTATTTGTAGAAAAAAAAATGGAGTAAAAAATAAAAAGAGATAAAATAGGGAAAGGGCAAAGTTAATAATTTAGTATCTTTGGAATAATCTAAAGAGAGAAAGGAGTTAAAATAATAAGTGTTGTTACTATATTACTGTTAACATTATTGCCTCCAGTTCCAGGAAGGATAACACTGGAACTTTTAGAGATATTGAATAACACACAACCCCAAGAGAAGGTTTTTGTTATCGTTCATATGAATACCGAATATCCCTATGAACAACTTCTTAATTTAACTCCACGAGAGAAGTGTCAAGTTTTTAAGAATGTTGCTGAGAATTCTCAAAAAGCAGTTGTGAATTATCTTAAAACATTGCCAAAAGATAAGGCAGAAGTTCTTGGGCAGTACTGGATATTCAATGGCTTCCATTTAAAGGCAACAAAGGATGTGATTGAAGAACTGGCAAAGAGGGATGATATATCTTTTATCTGTTACAATGCCACGGTGCATTTAGATTATAAAGTCGGAGAAGACATTCCTAAGGATGGGCCTGAGACACCTGAATGGAATATCACAAAGATAATGGCAGAGTCCTGCTGGGCAGCAGGTTATAATGGGTCGGGAATAATTCTCGGACATGTTGGCACTGGTGTGTTAACTACACACGAGGCATTAACTGGTAAGTGGTTATCGCCATACTGGTATGATGGTGTAAATGGTCAGTCATCACCCTATGATGATAATGGCCATGGAACACATACGATGGGCATTGTTTGTGGTGGTGATGGTCCTGGTCCATTTGCCAATGATATTGGTGTTGCCTATGGTGCAAAGTATATTCCGACCAAGGCATTTAATTCAAGTGGTTCAGGTCAGTATGCCTGGATAGATACCTGTATGCAGTATCTTGCTAACCTGAAGCAAAGTGGTGTTGATATTCGGGTGATCAACAATTCATGGGGTAGCTCCAATGGTTCTGATTTGCACTGGTGGTACATTGTTTTGAACTGGAGGAATCTTGGTATCCTCCCTGTATTTTCAGCGGGTGGTGGAGGAACGGGATACGGCACAATAAATTCTCCTGCTTCCTATCCAACCGGTGTTGGCGTAACTGCTTCTTACATCAACGATAGCATAGGGAATTTTGCTGCCCGTGGACCGGCCCCCAATATTCCACCAATTAACAATCCACAATATTGGTTCTATCCAAGCTGGAATCTACTGAAACCTGATTTCTCTGCACCCGGTGTGAATATCCGTTCGTGCTACAATAATGGAGGTTATGCTACCCTTACTGGCACATCTATTTCTGTACCCCATATAACTGGTGCGATTGGAATCTTATTAGAAAAAAATTCCAATCTTACACCGCAGGAAATTTATAATATAATAAAAGATAACTGTAGGCAACCTTCCTGGGGTGCGCCATATCCAAATAACACTTACGGTTGGGGAATTGTTAATATCTGGTACGCATTGAAAAATGTTCCACCAACGAATGCACCGTTTGTTTTGATTGTCAGAACAGAAGTAGTAAATGACAACAATGGTAATGGAAAACTTGACCCAGGGGAAAATGCTGGCATTGTTATCTGTGTGAAAAATACAGGGGGTGCAGTGGCAACAGATGTCCAGGGACGATTGAGGACGACATCGTCTTATATCACTATAATGGATTCCATATATACCTTTGGAACGCTCAATCAAGGTGATAGTGCAGATAATGCCTCAGACCCTTATGATTTAATTGTCAGTACCTCAACGCCCCCTGGTCATATAGCAAATTTTCAGTTGATTCTTACCGCTGCCGAAACCACCTGGACGAGAAATTTCTCCTTAGATGTAGGATTTGCGCCAGGGAGAATCATCTGGGGTCCAAAATCTTTACCAAATTTTTCAACCAATCAAAATGTTTCCGGTGTAACATATGACCCCATCGGTGATAAAATATATGTTGCAGATTTAAAGTCAAACATAATCCGATATTATTCTTCAGACAGTTTTGTCATATACTCTGGGGCAATTACAGCACCGGAGAGTTCCCTTACTGATATTGCCTATAGTAATTATGATGACGCATTGTATATTTGCACATTCAATTCAAAAATTGTCTATAAAATAAATAAAATGACGGGCGCAGTTTTGCGCCAGTTCAATAATCCAGCGAGCGATTATCCAGTTGGTATTGCTTATGAAACACCAAACACAATGTGGTTTGCAGATAGGAGGAGCACACTCGGTGCACCCCAGTTAATATATATTGGTGATACACTTGGTGTTGCAACTCAGTATAATAGCCCAATTCAGGGATACAAAAGTACCTGTTGTCTTGCTTATGATTCTTTGGGTAATTCGTTCGTCAATGTCCAGACCTGGTATAACTCTGGCGGAACTTCGCTTGATAGTGTTGGTGTTGTTGAGATGAGGGGCCAACCACCAACTTTTACTGGCAATAAATTTCTTTTGAATCGTTGGTGGTATATTCGCGGGATTGAATTTGACCCAAGGGATGGTAACTACTGGATAACTATTACTCTTAATGAAGGTATGAGCAATCAGATAGTAAAGGTAAAGGGATTTTACACGCCCCAGGTACCCGTTGAAGAATTGAGCCATAAGTTAATCTTCCATAAAAACCTCATTAAAATTTTTCCGAATCCGGCGAAGAACATTGTATCATTTCATATCAGCCTGGATAATTTCAAAAATACTTACCTATGCGTCTATGATGTCTGCGGCAGGCTTGTAGCAAAAGTCCCCTTTACCAAGGATGAACGAGTTATAAAATGGAATCCGCGAAAAGATCATGCACTTACCGACGGTGTATATTTTGTCAGCCTGGAGAAAGTTGATGGAATAATCACCAAGAAATTCGCGCTGATAGACTAATTGGTAAATCCAATACAAATTTCTGAAATAATGAATAAGACCTGCTTGCTCAATTTTTTATTATCGCTTATTTTGTCAATTGGTTAAGCGGATTGAGGTTTTGGTAAAGTTGACTTTTTAGGTTCTTAAAGGAGTCACAACTTAATTTTTTAATTTGCGTAAAAGGTGACGCATGGATTATAAACAATTGACACAAAATAAGAATTGGTTATAATTTAATTATGAGCAATATCGGAGAGGAAAAATTCAAGATGTTTTTCGCGCAAATAGTATTATCACTTCTGCTTAGTATGCCAACCCTTTTTGCCGTAGAGAATTATCCCTGGCAGTTGAAATCAATATATGAAATTGAAACAGCAGATATGAAAACTGCTGATTTTAATGGTGATGGCATTGATGAAATCCTTGAATCCAATAAATGCTATGCATTTGTGAAAGACCAGAATGGATTTATATCAAAGCAATTTACCGAGCGTGAGGGTAATACCGTAAGAGCCCTTGGTTTTTTTCGCCTGAATGATACACTACCCGCAAATTTGTTTGTGAGCATCAGAAGTGGTGATACGATTAAACTCCATACTGTGTCTGAACAAAAATCCTTTATCGCATTTGTAGGTAAAGAAATTTCTAAGGCAGGTATAAAAGGATATGATGGAATGATAAGGGAGGCAATCCCCGCAGATATCAATGGTGATGGATATAATGAAATCATCTGCAAGGTGAGCACGGGATTTGACCTTTATCCACGCGGCATCCTTGTTTATGATTATAAAAATAACAGAGAACTCTGGTATTACTGGATTGGATGCAACCCATTCTGGATAGGAAATATTATTTGCGTAGATATAGAAGGTGATAATAGAAAAGAAATATTCTTTGGTACAGACAAAACAAGTAATGGTGCCCTTGAAAATGGTGTTGATGATTTCCATCCCTGGGTCATTGCCTTAAGTCCTGAAGGGAAATTACTCTGGAAAAGGCAGTTCAACGAAGCAGTATCCGGAGTAATAATCTACGCGGGTGCAATAGATGAAAGTAGAGCAGTCAAATTGGTCGTCTGCGAAGATAATGGTACCCCGGAATCAGAGTATATCAATCAGATTATGATACTCAATCCACAGGACGGAACTACAGAAAGATATTTACAGACAGGCAGGCAATTCCTCGGAATGGTAGTATGTGATTATAACCGTGATGGCAGAATGGAAATCATCACAGGAAACTCTGATGGCATCTTAAGAATCTTTGATACTAACCTTGAGCTAATCACGGAAAAGAATTTTTTTGAACCAGTTCATCTTTCGCATATAGAAGATCTTGACGGTGACGGCAGAAAGGAAATCATTTTGACCACCAATGATGGATGCATTTTTATCCTTGATGATAAGATGAAAACCTTAAGCAAGACAAAATCACCCCATGGAAAAATATTTTATTGTCTTCTTGCCAAAAACAAACGGGGATACAATATAGTTACTACAGTCCCATCATTTAAAGGTTTTGTATTTACAAT
>CBFGJP010000034.1:0-24198 GCA_965649105.1 Caldifarciminota bacterium | reverse complement strand
CCCAGGACTTATGGCGTCCCCCTGTTTCCAATCTTTAAATGCCATTAGTTCCATGATTATAACTAAATTATATCCAAATTCAACATAGGAGGTAATATGAAGCCAAAAATCGTGATCGTAGTAATAGCAATGCTGCTGGTTTTGCTTGTGGGTTGTGGTAAAAAAGTTGATGAGAATGAGCTCTATCAAGCGAACAATCTAGTACAAGGTCTCGCCATGCTCGGAATGATGACTGATGTTGATGCGTACAATACTAGTTATCTATGTGCCCCACCATTATGGGAGGGTCCGGGAGCATACGATGTTCCGGAGGAATGGGCGGATCTTTATTATCGATTCATTATTAAATTCCCGATTGATAGCCAAGGGTACACTATTGACTCAGGACATCTTTATCTGATGTTTACCCCTGATATATGGGATTCTGCCCATGCCAATGATACAATAAAAAATATGGACATCGGATTACTTGCTGATAATAGAGATATCTGGTTCCGTGCAGTAGTTGGTGTGCCTGATACAACCCATGTAACCGGCGATTTGAAATGGAACTGGAACTCTACCTGGTATCGTTATGAATTTGATAATAGCACAATCACCAAAGCAGCATTAATCAACATCACTACTTCTTCAGATATAAGACTTTCGGCCCAATTTAAATTTGATGATGACGGTGCTGGAACAACAGAGGAGAACTGGGCAAAGTTTGATCAGACCATCTTCGTCCGCTATGAATTCTTTGCTGAACCAGATCCGAATGGTTATGATGGATACTTCATCCTGTTGAGTGAAGGGTGGAAGGAAAAACATTATTTCAAACTGGGAAGACCAGCAGCATAGATCGGGTACAGACTAAAAAGGGGAGCAATCGCTCCCCTTTTTTATTTGACTACAATTACCTTTTTTAGGTTGTCACCTGATTTCAAGTAATAAATACCCGCCGCCTCAGGTGCAAAATTTAATTTATCAGTATTATTTTTAAAAATACACCGCCCCAGAATGTCGTAGATCTCAATTTCACTTGGTTGCTCTAAGTTTAAATTTATCTTGTGCACAACCGTTGGTACATAAATCCTTTCTGAAAATGATTCTTTTTGCCCTTCATTTATACCGGTCACTATGTTTTTTTGGATAATCCAGCATTCGGGATCAACAATTATTCCGGTTGGTTCCTGATTCAATAAAAATTCAAAATGTTGTGGTGATTGATTTATCTGGAGAGTAATTATTGTATCACCACCTGAGAAATTTATCCCAACCGGGAGTGGGGTATGAAAGACCGCGGGTCCGATTGTCTGAATCTGGGTGATATCAAGCGCTAAACGCCAGTTTGGCGGTTCATAGATTTTGTTCCAGACAACACTGTAATAAGGATACCCCATTCCATAGACGAATTCGTCAAAAAACCAGTCATAATCATTGTCCAATACATAATTCATTATTCGATTCAGGTCATCGGTTGAAGCGTTCTTATAAGCAAAGGAATCACGATATGTTGACAGTAATTCAAGCCACACACTGTCACTGCCACAGAGATAGCGAATCATATGTAAAACCCAGGAACCTTTACAATAACTATGAGCCCAGGAGAAGATTAGATTGGACGGTGGATTATAAATTGGATGGGGGTTTACATTTTCGGCGCCAAAATAAGTATTCAATCTGCTAATCATTGTATTTATGAATGCCTGGTGTCCCTCTCTCCGTTCAAGGTAGAGCGCATCACAATATGTTGCAAAACCTTCATTAAGCCAGACATTCTGCCAGCCGAAACAGGTTATCATATCCCCCCACCATTGATGAGAAAGTTCGTGGGCCATACCATAATAATCATTGTTTATAAGCCATTGCCGGTGAATTGTGCTCATTGTTTGATGTTCCATTCCACCATAATAAAAAGGATTTACGATATCCATTCCATAGCGTTCAAATGGATAGTCGCCGAATAAAGAATCATAAAAATAAATCATATCGGTCATAAGAGAAAATGCCGTCGGTGCATAGACAGTATCTTCGGGCCAGAGATAATATTTTATCTCAATGCTCTCACCTGGAGCCGGATAGAACCAGTCAGAATATGTTGTATAAATGCTCGAAGCAAAATGTATCAAATATGGTGAGATTGGATAATTATGTTTCCAGTGGTATGTAGCGTAACCCTGGGATACAGTCTTACCAATAAATTTACCTGTGGCACAGACCGTAAAAGAATCGGGCACGGTAATATAAAATTCCACTCCATAATCTGCTTTATCCCACAAACGGTCGTAACAGGGAAACCATTTCTTCTCGGCAAACGGACAGCCCAGGGTATAGGAGATCGGATGCAGACTTTGATAGAAAAGATAACCCATATTACCCGAACCCGTCCCGCTGTATCCAACCATGACACTGAATGAATCACCAAGGTTATAGGAATGTGGCAAATTGACTAAAATAGTATCCGCAATATGGGTATAAGATGCCGAGAAACCGTCCACCTTTATTGAATCAACATTAAGGGCAGAAAGATACAGGTCAATTTGATTCAAATTATTTAGATTGCTGCGCATTGCGATCGTAACCGTTCCTGCAAGATAGCGAGAATCCATAGGCAGACGCAAATTTATCAAGTAATGCAGCACATTATATGAATGGGTCGATTCGGCAAAGATTGTTTCGGGGTAAAAGATCTTTTTGTTTTCAAAATCAGAAAACTTTTGATTTAATATTAGCAATATCATAACCACCATAATTCCTCCTATTTTTTTATTTACTCATTATCAGAATCAATTCCCTCAAAATCACTGCAACAACTGAACCCGATGCATAAGGAGATGTAGCAAGTGGATTGTATTCCACAATATCTGCCCCGATTATATCTCTATTTTCTAATAAAAGCAGGGAATCTATTAATTCCTTAATAGTTATTCCATTCGGTTCGGGTGTCGCAACTGCAGGTAATTGTGAAGGGTCAATAACATCCACATCTATCGTAACATAAATTGGGTCAGGAATTTTATTGAGAATCTTTTTCAAAGGCAGGAATGCCGCAAACCTAAAGAGATTTTTATTCAAAGAAAATTCATCTTCGGTGCCGGACCGGATTCCGAATTGATAGATATTATTCAATCCAATTATATCACCAGCCCGACGCATTGCTGCCGCATGACTGAATCTTTCTCCGTGATAATTGTCTCTTAAATCCGCATGGGCATCAAAATGGATAATTGAAAATTTCTTGATAACCCTATTTATACCCTTCACTATCGGGAATGAGATAGTATGCTCACCACCTAAGAATATAACCTTTTTACGCTTTTTATACAATTCAAATGCCTTTTCTTCCATTTCCTTTAACTGATCATCTGTCTCAAATTCGCAGTCATCAAGGTCAGCAATCTTTACAGATTTAACTGAGCGGTTCTGATAAGGTGAGAACCACTCAATATTTTCGCTGCACATTCTTATATAACGCGGTCCAAATCTTGAACCCGGTATAAAAGAAGATGTGCGGTCATAAGGAAAGCCGATGATAACAATATCGGCGCTTTTGAGATCTGAATTAGCATATTCTATTATCATTTTTGGTTCCTTTTAAATGTTACGCCGCATTTATATATCCGAGGGCTCCTGCCATGGTTATCGCCTTTATCGGACAAATCTCAAAACATCTTCCGCAGCCAATACACTTTTCTTTATCTATTATATACCGCTGCCCTGGTGATCCATTGATAGCATTGAATTGACATACTTTGATACATTCTCCGCAACCATTGCATTTCAAAGATATAATTCCATAAGGTCTTGCTACAGCACGATCAACAAAACAATTAAGTGGGCATTTATGAAAGCAGATTCCACAGGAATTACATTTTTGATAATCAATAACGGGAAGATTATCTTTTAATATTATTGCTTCATAAGGACATACTTCCGCACAGATACCGCATTCGGTACATCCATTTTTGCAAAAATTTTTTACCCTTTCTTCAGTATCATTTGAGTTGCAGGCAAGGTATATCAACTGGGAACGTGGTATTAATTCAAGGACATGCTTCGGACACTCTTTTACGCATATTCCGCAGCCATCACATAAATCCAGATTGATGACTGGCAATCGGTTTTCACTCATTTTAATTGCCCTTTTCGGACAGTTCTCCACACAGTGCCCATCACCAAGGCAGCCATAGATACAGGCCTTGTTTCCTTTGAAAAGTGTGTAATTTAGCCAGCAATCTTCAGGTCCTTTATATACAAACAAATCCTTTGCGTTAATCCCTCCTTTGCACCTCAAAACACAGATATATTCTTCCATTTATCCCTAAAGATCTTTTATCAATTCAATAAATCTCTTGTATGGTATTGCTGTCCAGGATTCGGCTGAAACAGCACCACCAGAAAGACTGATCATTGAAACCTTTGCCGCCGTCTCCTCATTTGGGGCTTCATATATATCTAAAAAATCATAAGGTCCCAACAGTGCGTAATGAGCAAGGAATTTAACATCCGGACAATCCTTTTTTACCCGCTCCATCCATTGTCTTCCAATCTCTGCCCTTTTTTTAACATCTTTCGTCAATTCAGGGGACAACTTTGTAACAAGAATAAATGTTGCCATACCAACTCCTTTCACAAAATTATATTCTGATTAAAATTGAAGTCAATATCAAACTTTGAATTCAAAAGGATTGATATTATGTTCCTTCATCAATCGGATCAAAAAATTTCTTGAAATACCCAAAACCTCTGCAGCCCGGGTTTGATTACCCTGAGTTTGAGCAAGTGCCTTTTTTATTAGGTCAACCTCAAGTCGTTTTATTGCCTCATTATAGTTTAAAGTAAAAGTCTGCTCAATCTTTAGGGGTTCGGTTATCTTCAGGGTTATATCTTCGGGTTTTATAAATTTATCGCGTGTAATAATTATTGCCTTTTCAATTGTATTTCTTAACTCACGGATATTCCCGGGCCATTCATAATTTTGCAAAATTTCCATTGCCTCTTTCGTTATCCCTTCAATATCCTTATGATATTCTTTTGCGATCTCCTTTAAAAAGTGTTCGGCAAGGGGCGCGATATCTTCCCTTCTTTCACGCAGCGACGGAAGTCTTATAGGAAAAGTATTTATTCTAAAGAATAAATCCTTTCTAAATAAACCTTTGTTTACCATTTCACCAAGATTTTCATTCGTCGCAACGATTATCCGCACATCCACAAGTATATCTTTTTTGCCACCTAATTTTCTAAATCTCTTTTCTTCAATCACTTTCAATAATTTACCTTGAAGTAACATTGGCATACTACTAATTTCGTCCAGAAATAAAGTTCCGCGGTCAGCGATTTCAATCAACCCTTCTTTCCTTTTCCGTGCATCAGTGAAGGCACCGGGTTCATAGCCAAATAATTCAGATTCAAGAAGATTCTCTGGGATAGTTGTGCAATCAATGTCTACAAATGGTCCATCATTGCGATTGCTTATCTGATGGATATAAAGGGCGAGAATCCCTTTGCCGGTTCCACTTTCACCCTCTAATAAAACAGTTGAATTCGTCTTTGCCACTTCGGTAATCTGATTTAAAATTTCATCCATCTTTTTTGATTTGTATATTAGAGTAGTTAATTTACCTCTTATCAATACCTGTAGTTTATTACGATAAAGATCACGCTCTTTTTTTATTGTAAGATTTTGTTGAATTTGTTTTACAATAATCCGAAGTTCCTGGGCATCGAGCGGTTTTAGAAGATAGTTTGTCGCACCCACCTCCATTGCCTTTACTGCATCCTTAATCTCTCCGTAGCCAGTTATTATTATTACATTTGCATCAGGGTCATATTCTTTCATTCTTTTTAGAAGATCAATTCCCTTGATATCAGGCAATCTCTGGTCAAGAATTACGACTGTGGGTGAGTATTGTGTAAATAATTTCCATGCCTGTTCACCGTTTGCTGCAGAAAGCACTGTATAATCTTCTTCAAAAAGGGCTAAAAGAAATTGCCTAATGGATTCATCGTCATCTACAACGAGAATTGAATACATATAAGATTATACTTGTAATTTTTAGTATGTCAATATATATTTCAAAGGTGTTTGGAGTAGAACAAAGCCAATGACACCAGGATTATCCATCCCGCCGGGTTCTTTAACATTCTGCCAATAGAACGCAAGTATATCAATTAAGAATTTATCGTTAGCTACCACATATCACCTTTCTTTGAATCCATAACATATATCATTAGCATGACCCCTGTTTCATTTCCAATGTCACAATCAGTACAAAATCCTATATACATATTCTTTATAGGATTATGAAGGGCATTTTTTATTTCAAAGGTTAAAATTATCACATTGTCTAAAAAACCTATATTGCGGACATATACTTTTTGATAAACCCCGATACCAATCGGATTTGTATCTCCAGGGATATGATAGTTGATATCACAATCATTAAAACAGCACCAGGAGTCCTGTTGGGCAAATGGTTTTTGGTTTGCCATTGGGAAAAATATTCTTGGATGAGCGCCAAATCGCTTGATATAAATAAATTTTGACCTTTTGGGCATATGGATTTTGATGATATAATCCAGGAGTAAATTCAACCTCTCTTTATGTGGTACATAACCAATCGTCACCATTGTATAATAGGCAATTGTATCTATTGCACCAAATCAGATACCTGCACCATAAACATAATTCTGTCCTGAACCTTTGGGATAAAAACAGGAATTGCCCATAATGCCGTAGTTTGTTATTCCAAATTCAATAGAATTAATATTGTGCATTTTCTTATCCCATACACGATAATCATTCCCGATACCTTCATTATATTGAGCAACAAAAAGAAACAACATAAGCAAAGCGCCTCCAGCATGATCATACCGCCGGGATATGAAATTTTATTTGTTTACTGTGAAGTGGTTAGAAAGTTTTTCAAATATAATTTTATATTTATCCCCAACTTCAATCACCCAATTATCATACCAGTTTCGGGCAAAACCGTCTTTGTAAAATTTTAAGAATCTGCGATATTGTTCTTTACTCAGTCGTCCTATTGTTTTATAATCCTTTAAAAGACTATCTAATTCATCAATATCTGAATAAACAAATAGATCGGGGGTAAGTTGATAATAGCCCGTGCGGACCAAAATCGGATCTTCAATACCATAATTTTTTAATGTTTTTCTAATATAGTAAACCGCTTTTCTCAAACTATCATAGCCTTTTTTCAACCCCGCCTTATGCCAAAAAATCTCTATTAATTTGTCCTGCGGCAATTCTTTATCTCTATTTAATAAAAAATAGAAAAATAATTTCTTTGACTTCTCTGTTTTCCACACATCATCCGGAATTTTTTCACCATTTATTTCTAATACAGGTTGGCCAAAAAATGATACATTAATGATATTAAATAATCTACATTTTTTCAAACCAGAGTATAAATAACTTATTTTAATACATTTCTTTATTATCAAACCCACCAACTCGGGTTCTTCTTTCAATGTTTTCAGTAATATATATTCATAACCTTCTTTTCCCGCAACATTTATCAGTTCTTTCAGAAGTTTGATTGCTTCAGCAATTTTATCCTGTTTTTGTAAAACCGAACACAATTTCGCTTTAATTAAAAATTCTTCTAAGGGAAGGTTATATTTCTTGCTGAGTTTTATTCCTTGAAGCATTATTGTTTCTGCATTTTGATAGTCCCTTCGTGCAATTTTAAGCAACGCTTCGGTATACAAAATATTTATCATATCTAAATCGGTACCTTTCTTCATTTCCCGCAATCTATTAAATATCCGTTCCGCCTCAGATAAATTATCTTCCATTATCTCAATTTTGCATAGTTCAATTAATGTTGTAAAAATCAACCAGGGAATCTTTGTCTGTTCGTAAAATTCGAGCGCCTTTAAGAAAAACTCTTTTGCTTTTTTTAAATCGTTTTTTTCAATATACAATAAACCATTGCCCCGATTGATATTTGCAGTTGACCAGGGGTCGTTAAAAATTTTACAAATAGCTACGCCTTGATTAAGTATATGTTCCGCACTCGCCCTATTGCCCAGCAATAGTGAAAACTTTGCTCCATTATAGAATGCGGCACCGCAACCCAGAGAAAAATGCTCTCTTAAAAGATCGAGCGCAGTGTATATTTTTTCATAGGCATTTTTAAGATTTCCCAATTTAAATTCATTTATCGCCCAGTTATTTAACACGCTCGTCTTAAGTTCCTGAAAATTCCGTTTTTCTGCAATGCGGAATGCCTTTTGGAAAAGTATTTTTGCCTGATAAAGTCTTTTGCCACCAATTGCATTATTTATTGCACCCAGGGAATTGAGGGCGGACGCCCTTAATAAATTTAATTTTTTAGGACATATTTTTATAAGTTTGTCCAGAAATTTTATTGCCAGATGCAGATTACCTTCGTTGATAAATACCCCGGCTAGTGAGTACATTATTTCCACCCTTAACTCCACCATACTCTTACTTAATTGCAGTGCCTTGTTTAGAATCTCTTTTGCTTTTGCTTGATTACCAAGGTAACCCAATGCCTCACCATAATATTTTAGTACGCGGGGATTTTTGTTAAACAAATCAATTGGTAATCTTTCAACTGATGAAACGACTGTTGTGTATTTTCCCTGCGCAATCATTTCTTTTGCCTAACCTTCAATAGTCTTTACTGCAGCAGTAAAGTTTTCGGCAAGTAGATAATATTTCAATGCCTCTTCATGGTTAAGTTCTTTATAATATTCAGCAATGCGATTATAAATCACTTTCGCTTTGTCCGCGCTCAAAAATCTGCTTTTTAAAAAATCCTGATATAAAGAATGGAATCGGTAATTACCATTGGGTAAAGAAAAAACGAAAGCATTTTTTCGCGCAAGTTCCTCAAGTATTCTTTGACAGTCACTTTTTCCAGTCACCGCCCTACAGATTTCGGGATTTAAATTATCAATCAATGCACAATCAATGAGAAACTCTTGATGCTCTCGCTTTTCATTTTTAAAAATTTCTAAGGCAAAATAATCGAATATATCCTCTGTAATCTTTTTATAATCTTCCTGAAGTTTTGCCAAAATTGATTCAATTTTTATGTTCGATACATTCTCATAAGATTGTAACATCAAACGAAGGCAGGCTGGCCAACCTTCTGAATGTTTATATAACCATTCAATTTGATCGGTATTGAGTTGTAAATTAGAAATTGTATTAAATAGCACCTGAATTTCTTCCTTGGTAAATCGGAAAAACTCCGTATTCATTTCAAACATTTCATCTTTTGATTTTAATTGAGCAAGTTTAAAAGGAAGATTGCAGCGTGTGGAGATAATAATGTGTAATTTTTTCGGCATATTATTCAGTAAATATAAAATAATATCATCAATTGGCGATGGATTTTCAAGGTTATGATAATCGTCAAAGATTAAGTATGTATCATTATTTATTGTTTGTATAATTTCATTGATGAAAGTCCCTAAAACAATGTTCGTCATACCTGGTGGAAGACTAAAGAATTTACTGAGTTTGGATATGTTTTTGCCAAAATCAGGATAAATAAATTTCAAGCCCGCAATTACATGGGACATAAATACCGAAGGATCGCTATCCTCTTTTTTTAGTTGATAATAAACACACGGCATTTTTGCTTCGTTGAAGAATTGAGCTATCAATGTTGTTTTACCATAACCTGCACCGGCACAGATAAAAATAAGTTTTTTATACATGTTTTGATAAAGAAAGTTAATAAGTCTGCCTCGATAAAGGGTTTTTGGATTTATCTCAGGAAGTTGTAGTTTGGAAAGCAAAACAATTCTTTCCTCATCCATAGTATAATTAGTATAATAATTATAAATAAACTTGTATCTTTGTCAATCACAAAAAAATTTTATTGACATTTAATATGAATAGGTTATAATACACCATGAAAAGAAGGATTGGTGTTCTGACCAGCGGTGGTGATGCACCAGGTATGAATGCAGCAATAAGGGCAATTGTCCGCACCGCACTTTATAAAGGCTATGAAGTCCTCGGGATAAAGCATGGCTTTAAAGGATTAATTAATAACGATATGATAAAATTAAACCATCATTCTGTTGCAAATATAATACAGCGTGGCGGCACAATTATTGGCACGGCAAGGTGTGATGAATTTGAAACTGATAAAGGAATGAAAAAGGCAAAAAATATTATGGAAAAAAATAAAATTGATAGTATCATTGTCGTCGGTGGAGATGGAACAATGCGGGGAGCAAAGGAATTTTCGGAGAAGTTTGGAGCAAAAATTGTCGGTCTGCCCGGGACAATCGATAACGACCTTTATGGTACTGATTTCACCATCGGTTTTGATACCGCGGTGAATAGTGCACTTGAGGCGGTTGATCGCATAAGGGATACTGCCTCATCCCTTGAAAGAGTATTTTTCATTGAAGTAATGGGACGATGTGCTGGATTCATCAGCCTCGCCGTTGGACTTGCAGGTGGTGCTGAGGATGTGATTATTCCTGAGACACCTACGGACATTGGAGAGATTGCCCGAACAATCCAAAATAATATTAAAAAAGGAAAAAAATCAAATATTATAATCGTTGCCGAAGGTGATGAGGCAGGGAATGCATTGACAATTGCAAAGAAAGTAAAAAAGTTGACAGGTGAAGATTATCGTGTTGCCGTCCTCGGATATATCCAGCGCGGGGGAACGCCGACGGCGAATGACAGAATTCTTGCATCAAAATTAGGTTATTATGCGGTAGAAGCGCTAGCGAATGATAGATCTGGAGTTATGGTTGGTGAGATTGAAGGTAAGATTGTATATACACCTTTTGAGCAGACCTATTCAATAAAAAAGCCTGTAGAGGATTATCTATACAGGATGATCAAAATCCTTTCAGGGTAGTTCAAAACTTTAAGAGTACATCCAAATCTTCCTTCTCCAGAAAATTCGTTTGATTTATCCGACACGATTTTTGCAATAAAAATCAATCTTTTTTTCAATATCCGGGTTGCATCGCATACAGATGCTGATTTTTCCGCTAGCCGCACAACTCCCCAACTTCCACTTCGCAAGTGGAAGTTGGGGAGTTGCTTGAAATTTAATGATTCTTTGTTACTTTCTTAAAAAGTCTTTGATGACCATCGCCAGACTCATTGCATCAAGATTGTAATACCTGTATAATTCTTGTGATTCATCAGAACCACCGTATTCTTTGATGCCGATTTTAACGAATGTTGCATTTATAACTTCCTCAGCAATAATCTGGGCAATTATACTACCGAGCCCTGATTGCACAATGTGGTCTTCATAAGTAATTATCAAACCAGCCCTTGCTGCATCCAATATGATATTTTTATCAATTGCAAAGGGCGATGATACATTATATATCTTAGTCGTTATCCCCGCCTTTTTTAATTCTTCATACGCCTCAATCGCCTTTGAAACCATTGCTCCCATTGTGAAGATTGCGCAAGACTCACCATCTCTTATCAAATCAATTTTCCCATATTCAAATTTATAATTTCCATCAAAATAGATTTTACCATCCACATCTTTTATAACGGGCAGTTTTGTCCTGCCCACCCCGATGACCCAATTTCCGGGTTGCTTTAATACATAACGGATAATATGCTCGGTCTGATTTGGGTCCGCAGGGATAACTACCTTAAATCCAAAGAGATTCCTCAAAAGCCCGAGATAATCAATACAATGGTGGGTCTTACCATCCGGACCAACATTATAACCCAAATGTGTAGCAAATATTTTTAGATTTGTATTATTTATGTCATTCAATCGCAACTGGTTATATACCTCATCTATTCCAAAGACGCCAAAGTCTGCCCATATCGTAAGAATTCCGTTTATGGATAACGCACCAGAAATAGTGGCTGTAGTATGCTCGCTCACACCTGCTTCAAAGAAATTCTGAGGCAATATGTGGGCAAATTTATTTGTTTTCACTGAATCCATAAGGTCACAATCAAATACGGCGATGGTATTCGGAGGGTTCAATTTTGCTACTTCCTCAAGGACATTACCGAATACTGCCCTCGGGTCAGTGGTCTCCTTATATAATTTCACTCGACCGACATCAATTTTCGGTGGGGGTATTTCGTTTCTTTTATAAAACTTTATTTTTCTTTCTTTATTCTCCAATAGTATATCAATATCGTCTTCAATTTTCAATTCCTGCAAGGCAATACTACATTCTTCTCGGGTAAGTGCCTGTCCATGGTATTTTGCATTATTCTCCATAAATGATACACCCTTGCCGATTGTGGTCTCACAGAGTATTACATAAGGATGTGATTTGTCAGCAATTGCCTTTTTTACCGCCCGGTATATTTCATTGTGATTATGCCCGGAAACTTCAAGCACATTCCAACCGTCCGCAAGATAATTTTCTTTTATATTCACCGGCATTATATTTTCTACCCTGCCGGAAATCTGAAAATGATTGTAATCGATCAAAACCGTGATATCATTCAAATTAAATTTCTTTGCAAACCGTCTTGCCTCACCAACCTGCCCCTTTGCCTGTTCGGCATCACTCATCAGTACGAAGGTATGATAATTTAAATTTCTTAATTTTGCCGCAAGGGCAAAACCACAACCTGCAGATAATCCTTGTCCTAAATTGCCGGTTGTCCATTCAACACCCGGGATATGCCTTTCAACATGCCCTTCAAATGGACTATAGATTCTTCGGAAACTCACCAACAGGTCTTCAAGGTCAATAAACCCCAGCCGGGCAAGGGCGGAGTATAAACCTGGTGATGTATGACCATGACTCACAACAACTCTATCCCGTTGTGGTGAATTATAATTATCCGGAGCAATATTTGCAAAATAAAGTATCGTAAGATAGATATCAATTGACGACATAGACCCGCCGGGATGGCCAGAACCAGCGATTGTTGTCATTTTCAAAATATCACCCCTGCAGAGTCGGGAAAGTTCTTTTAATTCTTCCCAAACCTGTTCATTTATTTCACTGAAAAAGTTAATTTTTTTCATACGACCGACACCTTAAAATCATCTTCAGAGATTGTATAATCTGGTTTTATTTTTAAAATGAGATTGCACTCCTTGGAGAATTTCGCCAGAATATCAGAACCGCGCGTGGTGAGAAAGTCGGCAATGCGCGGTGATACCTGTAATTCAACAATTTTATTTTTGATCGACCGGGCGTTATTAAAGAACCAACGTTCAATATCACTTATCACACTCATCTTTGAAATTATCCTGCCTCTTCCCTTGCATACCGGGCAGACTTCGCTCAATGAATAAGTCAGACTGGTGCGCGAACGTTCTCTTGTAAACTGGAATAAACCAAATTCACTCACTTCACCGATTCGATAGCGGGCACGGTCGCTACGTATCAACGATTTAAATTCACGCACCACCTTATCAATGCTTTCTCTTTTCTCCATATCAATCAGGTCAACAACAACGAGTCCACCAATATCCCGAAGGCGGAGTTGTCTTGCAATTTCTTTTATTGCCTCAAGATTTGTTGAGAGGGCAAGTTTCTCGGCTTGTTTTTCTCTTGAGGACTTGCCGGTATTCACATCTATTGCCAGAAATGCCTCGGTATGGTCAAGGACGATGTATCCGCCACTCGGTAGCCATACCTTTCTTTCAAAAATTGTTTTCAATTGTTCTTCAATACCAAATTTAAAAAATAGTGGCTCCGGGTCACGATATAACTTTACCCTGGAACGCATCCTTGGCGATACATTGCTTAGATACTGGATTATCTCACGATATTTTAATTCATTATCGACATAAAGATTTCTCACTTCCTGATTAAAAAGGTCACGGACAATCTTTATCAATGTGCTCGGCTCTGCATAAATCAATCTTGGTGCGGGTTCTTCAGCAGTTTTTAAACTCTTCTCCCAGAGAGATTTTAAATAATGTACTTCTTGTTGTATCTCTTCGGGACGGGCAGTTGCGGCTGCAGTTCTAATTATCAATCCCATCCCTGGGGGTTTTATTTCCTTTGCGAGACGCGCGAGTTGTTCCCTTTCATGACGATGATGGATTTTTCTTGATACACCAATATTTTTTGCATTTAAAAGTAATACCACATACCTGCCTGGAATAGAAATATAAGAAGTGACACGGGGACCTTTTACGCCATAGGAATCCTTCGTGATTTGAACGATAATCTCTTGATTCTCTTTTAATTTAACGCCTTCGGCTTTAACTTCCTCTTCAATCTCAATATCCTCGCTTTCAAACAATTCAGAAAATTCTTTAAATGGAATTTCGTCCAGGGGTAGAAAACCATTCTTTTCCATACCAATATCAACAAATGCAGCCTTCAATCCAGTCATAAGATTAAGAACCCTTGCCTTATATATGTTTCCTACAAGGCTGATCTGGTCAGGACGGTCCACATGGAATTCAATCAAAACATCATTTTCCAGGACCGCAATCCTCGTTTCCGTCGTCGCCACACTTACAAATATATCTTTTCTTGTCATTTTACCTCCATAGGCGAATACAGAAGTCCATTTTTCTTTATGAACATCAATGTTCTTGTAACTTTATATTTCTTAACTTCTTCTAACGGTAAATCAGTTAGATAGGAAAGCAATTCATAGATATTTATATATTTTTCACCATAGTACAATCCACAGTTTAAAACATTTTCATTGTAAGTTATTGACTCTATTGATTCCGATATATTTTTAACTTTTGATTTAGAATTAATATACACGGGTTGATTTTTAAAAATTTCAAGGGGTTTTTGGATTTCGCTCTGGGCAATAAAAACTTCATAATATATTAAATTTATTGAGCTCGATAAAGATGGTGTATTCGGAGAAATTCCCCGCACATCAAGTATCCTTATCCCCGGTGGAAATCGCGCATTCAATTCCCGGGAAATATTGCCAAAATATTCGCCTTCAAGGTAGAAATCAAAATAATCCGCTTTAGAAATCTGCCCCACATTCTTTGGTGGACCAAATGAAACCCGGGGGATGGGCGAAAATCCTAAAGTAAAATTTAAAGGAAGGTCCGTCCTTCTCAGCGCCCGATAAATGGTTCTCGTTATATCAAGGTGTGATGCATAACGAAAATCTTCACCGATTGAATATTTTACACGATAGACAAGGGATTGCAACATCTTCTTTGGATATCTTCCATAAGTAAGATACTTCTCTTCACTTTTAGAAAATTTTATAATATTTCCATCACAGGCACCACAATCCGTGCACTTTTCATAATAGCAATTAGGGGTTATTTCTTCTTTCTGTGCCCGTTCATATTCAGATTTTAGAAATTCCTTTTTTACACCGATATCAATGAAATCCCATGGGTGGTCTTCACTGCCGTTCAGATATTTTGTTGGATCGATTCCAATCTTCTCAAATGCCTTTTTCCATCTCTCAAAATCAAAAAACTCTCGCCATTCTTCAAATCGGGCATTATTATTATAAACTTCTTCAATGACAGGAAATATCTTTTCATCTGCCCTAGATAACAATGCCTCAATAAATGATACTTCGGGTGACTGGTAATTTAAATCAATCCGATTTTTTTTCATTCTCTTGACTATGCCAATCCGCTCATTTAATTCAGCGATTGAAAGAAACGGCAGAGATTCAAATGGTGTATGAGGTTTAGGCACAAATGCTGATAAAGATATCTTTATGCTCCCCCTTGGACACATTTTCAGAATCTCATTGACCAGCCGCTTTATCTCATTGACATCTTCATCTTTTTCAAATGGTAAACCGATCATAAAATATAATTTGACCTGGCGCCAGCCCTGCTCATAGGCAATCCTGACCGCATTCATCAAATGTTCTTCAGAGAAAGGTTTATTAATTTTTCTTCTTAATCTCTCAGAACCTGCCTCCGGGGCAAATGTCAAACCGGTCTTTTTTACTTCTTTTAATAAATATGCCATTTCTTCGGTAAATAATTCACCACGCATTGCCGGCAATGATAGACTGATATTCTTTTTTTTCAACAACTCATTCAGTTTCCTTATAAGATTGGGCAGGTTGGGATAATCAAGAATAGAAAATGATAAAAGAGAAACTTCTTCCCAGCCGGTCTCACGTATCCCTTTATCAATTGCCTTAATTATTGCTGATTCAGACCTTATCCTCAAGGGACGATTCGTATATCCTGCCTGGCAGAATCTACAACCATAAGTACAACCTCTCATTACTTCTATTGCCAGACGGTCATGGGTAACATCACATATCGGGAGGATTGCGGGCGAAGGAATGGTTTCTTCAGCGAGTTCTTTTACAACTAATTTTTTTATCGTCTTTTCTTTCCCGTGAATTTGAGGAACCCATATTCCTTCTATATCTGCTAATGCCGCTATTCTCTGATTTCTCTTTTCCTTTGGAATGTTAATTAAAATCTCGCTGATCTGTTTTACTACATTTTCACCGTCACCGATTACGAACGCATCAAATACCGGGCTCATTGGCGTGGGATTTAAAGTACAGGGTCCACCGGCAATCAAAATCGGATGTTTTTCATCGCGGTCAGCACTTTTATAAGGAATTTTTGCGATATCCAGAATATATAGCACGTTAGTATAATTCAGTTCACTCTGGAGTGAGAATCCCAAAATGTCAAATTCATTTATTGGCTTCTTTGTCTCAAGACCATAGAGAGGTTGATTATGTTGTTTTAACCAATCACCGAAATCCGGCCAGGGTGCGAATATTCGTTCACACTGGATTGTAGCACTTTGATTAAACAAATAATAGATAACCTTTATACCGAGGTTTGACATACCAATCTCATAGACTTCCGGGAATACTATACCAACATAGACACTGGAATTGTTTTTTATCGTGATATTAAGTTCCCCACCCGTATATCTGATAGGCCTTTTTACAAGAGGTAATATTTCGTTTAACATATTTAAAGTTATCAAAAATTAAATTTTTTTATTAACTTCTCAGAAAAATCGCTTCAAAAAATTTTTACAGTAATGCGTAGCCCTTTTCAAGTGCCCGGTCATTAAGTATCAATTGTTCTTCGCTTGCTCGGCCAAACCTTTTACGCTGTGCTTTTTTCATTGATTCGATACTTACAATTTTTGTCTTTTTTATCATCGCACCAAGCATCACCATATTGGCAATCCTGCCCTGTCCAAGTTCTTCGGCAATTTTATTTGCTTCAACAGGAACCACTTCAATATCATTTCTTTTAGGACGCGATTTGATGAGGGTCTGATTGAAAAATAAAATTCCACCAGACCTAACTAACGGTTCAAATTTCAAAAGCGAAGGTTCGTTCATTATTATCACAATATCGGGATTGACTACAACCGGTGAAGCAATCTTTTCATCAGAAACTACAACCGAACAATTGGCAGTACCGCCACGCATTTCCGCCCCATAAGAGGGGAAGAATGTAACATTCAAATCTTCCAATAGACCAGCATAGGCAAGTATGATGCCCGACGATACAACACCCTGACCACCAAATCCAGCAATGATGAATTCCTTTATCACATTGCCTCCTTTGCTCGATTACGGAATTCGCCCATTGGATAATATTTCGCCATTACCTCAGCAATCCATTTCCTTGCCTGGATTGGTGTGACACCCCAGCCTGTGGGACACATTGAAAGGACTTCAATCAAAGAAAATCCTTTATTATCAAGTTGATACTGGAATGCCGTCTTTATCGCCTTTTTTGTCTTTATAATATTCTTCGGTGTATCAACCGCAACCCGCTCAAGATAGAATGGACCATCAAGTCCATTTAATAGTTCACATACCTTTATCGGATAACCCTGTTTTGCCACATCCCTGCCTTTAACCGAAGTTGTTGACCTCATCCCTGGTAAGGTCGTCGGTGCAAGCTGACCACCGGTCATACCGTAGATTGCGTTGTTGATAAATATTATCGTTATATTTTCATTTCTCGCCGCAGCATGGATTGTTTCGGCAGTCCCAATTGCCGCGAGGTCACCATCACCCTGATATGAAAAGACAAAGCAATCCGGTCTTGCTCTTTTTATCCCGGTTGCCACGGCGGGTGCCCTACCATGTGGCACCTGGATCATATCGCAGTTAAAATATTCATCGGCGAATACGGAACAACCAACCGGCGCAATACCAATCGCCTTTTCCCGAATATTCATTTCAACAAGCAATTCACCGATAATGCGATGAACAATCCCGTGGCCACAGCCCGGGCAATAACGTTGTTTTATCTCGGTCAATCCTGCGGGTCTACCAAATAGAAGTTTCATTTCTTACCCCTTATTTCAAGAATCTTATTATAGACCTCCTGGGCATTGGGCAAACCCCCACCAGGATGGCCAATGAAATGGACTTTTGCGCGCCCTTCAATTGCCAGTTTTACATCTTCAATCATCTGACCAAGACTCATTTCCACAACAAGGAAGTCTTCAATTTTCTTTGACAGCTCACTTATTATATCTGCAGGAAATGGCCAGAGTGTAATCGGCCTTAATAGACCGACCTTTATACCCTTCTCGCGGGCAATCCTCAAGCCTGCCTCGGAGACGCGCGCTGAAGTTCCATAGGCAACGATCATTATCTCTGCATCATCAATTTTAATACCCTCATACCTTTGTTCATTTTTAATAATCTTCTGATATTTCTCCCATCTGCGCCAATTCCATTCTTCAAGTTTTCCGGGTCTTAAATCATAAGAACGGATAACCCTTCGTTCCCTTCCTTTACAGCCGGTAAGCCACCAATCCTGTTCCGGTAACGATTTCGGGTCAACAGGTTCTCCTTTTATCTCCACAGGCTCCATCATCTGCCCGAGCAAGCCATCGGCAAGAATCAATGCTGGATTCCTATATTTTTCCGCAAGTTCAAAAGCAAGTTTCGGAAATTCAAAGAGTTCCTGGACAGAATTTGGGGCAAGGACAATTGTATGATAATCTCCATGCCCACCACTTTTCACCGACTGGAAATAGTCGGATTGGGCAGGTGCAATATTTCCTAATCCTGGACCACCTCGCACAACATTGGCAACCAGGACCGGCACATCAGCGCCTGCGATATATGAAAGTCCTTCCTGCATTAAACTTATCCCTGGCGAACTGGATGATGTCATTGCCCTTACACCTGCAGATGCTGCACCAAAGAGCATATTTATTGCGGCAAGCTCACTCTCAGTCTGAAGAAATACACCGCCCACCTCATTCATTCTTATTGACATATACTCTGGAACTTCATTCTGCGGGGTAATTGGATAGCCAGCAAAAAACCTGCAACCTGCATATATAACCCCTTCAACCAGGGCATGGTTTCCGTACATCAATTCTTTTTCAGCCATAATATCTCCTTATTTGTAAACTTCAATCGCTGGTTCTGGACAGGTCATATAGCAATATCCACAGCCAATACATTTTGACATATCAGTCACCTCCGCAGGATGGTAGCCACTTGAATTAATGCGGCCAGGAGAAATCTTTAAGATATTGACCGGACAGACATTGTCACAGCATAGACCGCATCCTTTACAAACTTCCTCTAAAATCTTAATTTCAGGCATCAAACCTCCTTAAGTTGATATATAGGGCATATCCTTTAATTGTTGGAAATGCCTGTGCATATTTATTTTGAGAGAATAAATGAACATCTTCTCTCTGAATTTGCGGAAACCAATTCTAATCAAAATTCTCGCTGCCTTTCAGTTTATGGAAATATTATATTAAAAAATTGGGTTAAGTCAAGGACTTAAGCCAGAAATATGATTGGAGGCAAAGATATCAAAGCAGTTGGCCTTGATTTTTATTTTGTTCTGGATATAATATAAGAATGTCGGGGATTATTTTTTTCAAAACAAAAGATTTGGATAAAATAAAAGAGTTTTATGTAAGAATGATCGGTATGCAAATCTGGCTTGAACAGGCAGACTGTTCGATACTAAAGCACGGAAATCTGTTGCTCGGTTTCTGTCAGCGTAAAGAGATTGATAATCAGGGAATAATCACATTTTGTTATGAGAATACAGACCAGGTATATGAAATGTATAAGAAATTCCGGCTTGAGGCTTTGGCTGAACCAGTAGTAAATGAAAAATACAAAATCTATCACTTTTTTATCAAAGACCCTGATGGTAGATTAGTTGAATTCCAGAGTTTTTTAGAACCTGTTAAGATATAGTTTTTGTTAATTCACCTAACCAGTGCAACTTTTCTGATAATAACTCCTGTGCGTGTTATTATTTCAATAAAATAGACACCGCTTTTTATTGATTCAGGTAGATTAAGAAAGCCTGATTTGGTTTCAATTGTGCAATCATAAACCTTTCTACCAGTTGCATCGTACACAGTAATGAAGCAATTATCAGACAGACGAACAAATTTCAACTGCCCCTGGGTTGGATTGGGTATGATTATTACATTATTAGAAAGAGTACGCTGTTTATATTCTTCTATTTTGAGTGCAGATTGCAGTGTACGCCACAGGTTCAATCTACCCCAGCCATAGGCATTATTCGGATAGCCTCCGTAATATATTGAATCAGCATTATCAAGAAATAGATTATAAAGTTCGGTCACGGTCAAATTTGGATTTGCCTGGCATAATATTGCAACACCACCCGCAGCATGGGGATTGGTCCAGGAAGTTCCGTTCATTACAACATAGCTGCCGTTATTATAACTTGACCTGATGCTCACACCCGGTGCGACTATATCGGGTTTTGTTAGATTCCAATCCCTTCTGAACCAGTAGACTGTATCATTCCATGGTGGTGTGTCTGGTGCTGGACCGCGGGACGAAAATGAAGCAATGTAATCAAGTGAATCAGTAGCACCACAGCCTAAGACAAGTGGATAGTTTCCAGGTGCCGCGCATGTTCCCTGTCCTGCTCCACTTGAACCGATCGACCATAACCCAAGAATTCCGATTGATTTCCAGGTCAGACACATATCCCAGAAGTGTAAATCATAAGTACTCCCACCCCACGAATTTGAAACAGCTTTTATATCAACTCCAGAATCTACTTTTAAATCTGCAAGCCACTCCATACCTGCATCAATCCAGGCATACTGGGAAGAACCATTCTGGTCAAATATCTTGGCTGCGACGAGCTTTGCGTCCGGTGCAACACCAATGTCGTCAACAAAAGGACCAGGTCCATCACCACCGCAGATAATACCAGCAGCGAATGTGCCATGTCCATTATCATCGTATGGTTGAGGCTGACCACTTACACAATCCTTCCAGTATCCACTCCATTTTCCGGAAAGTGCTGGATGATCAACATAACAACCCGTATCAAGAATTCCAATGAGGATATTACTACCTGTATAACCCGCAGCCCAGCAGGAATCCGCCTTTATTTTTCTGATGTTCCACTCGGTAGTCCGTGACTCTTTTGACTCTTCAAAAGGTATAAATGATACAATCCCATTATGCAGGATGTATTTTATTTCTCCTCTATTCAATAATGCCTTGATAACCCTCTTTGTTGCAGTAAGATGAATCCCATTGAAGACCCAGAATTGTTCTATCTTCTCTACCTCTGGCAGTTGCCTTAAATATTCAACCAAATCCTTCTGACTATTATAGGCAATCTCTCGGAAAATCTCCGCCTTTTGTTTTACTGGAAGATTTTCTACCTCTGCATAAGGATATTCGGTATTCATTACAATAATTACTATGAGATTTTCGTTTTCATTCAGATTATCTAACTGGGTTTTGAGTTCATTGCTTATCATCGCGGAAGAAACCAAGAAACACAATAAAATCTCCATTGTTACCTCCTACTACTAATTTTATATGTATTTTTTCTTGCGTCAATACTTACAATACCTGATTCAAATTGGGGTATTGACAGAAATCAAATTATGAGTATAACGTCATCATAGAAATTTACTTATAAGGACCAACAATAAAGTTAGGATTTTGCGAAAAACTAAGTGATTGCAAAAAAGGATATGTATGATGCCAAAGGAGGCAAATATGGTTAAAAGATGCATCTTGATGCTTGTTGCCATATGTGTTATTTTGTTTATCACCGATTGCGGTAAAGAGAAGAAGGCAAAATGGACGATCATTGCCTATATGGACGGGAACAACAATCTGGACATTTCCCAGAACAACACATCATTTGTTATTAGCGATGCACAAGAAATGGAGACCGTCGGATCAAGCGAAGATGTTGAAATTATAGCGATGGTTAGCAGTCTAAAAAAAGGCGGCATTGCTAAATACTACCACATTGAAAAATTCACAAATGAACTACCGGATAGCCTTTCCAGCCCGGTATTAGAAAATCTTGGTACAAAGGATATGTCGGACAAACAAACGCTGAAGGATTTTCTTGTCTACGCTCGTGACAAATATCCTGCAGAGCATTATCTTTTGATTGTTGATGACCATGGTGGTGGTTGGCGGGGTTCATGTTCTGATGAGCAGAATGGCGCTGGTGGTCTTATGTCAATGCCTGACATGAAGGTAGCCCTCGATACTTTCAAATTTGACATAATCTGTTTTCACTGTTGTCTAATGTCAATGGCTGAAGTAGCTTATGAATTAAAAGAGCGGAGCGATTACCTTGTTGCTTCGGAGTTTACAATGCCAATGCAAAGTATCCTTGGTACTTCCAAATGGCTTTCCGCATTGGTTGCTAATCCAGATATGACGCCAGAGGAACTATCAAAAAGCATTGTTGAAGGCGTATATAATACAGCAAACGAAAAACAGAAAATTTGTCATATGGCCGCGTGTAATTTACAACTGGTAAGTGCGCTTGGTTCCAAAGTGTCAGCTTTAGGCAACAATTTAGTGACAGAGACAGGAAGTTATTGGAACGAGGTGCTGGATGCATTCAACCAGACTCATTACACAGAATACGATGATCCAGCATTTGTTGACTTGAGAGAGTTTGCAAAGAAAATCCAGCAAGAACCAAATTTGAAAAATATCAACCTAATATACAATGCTGCGCAAGAAGTAATTGATGCAATTAACTCCACCGTAGTAATGACAATGACCAATGCAACTGGACTTACACGGGGTGGCTTGACTATTCATCTTCCATATTCAACAGCATTATTCGATTCAACGAATTACGTAAAGATCTCCTGGGCGAGCACAAATTGGCACTCATTCTTGTCTACATTCATTGCTTCTTGTGGTGGCGGTGGTGGAGATCTGACCGTTTCTGGAGTTGTTAATTGGCCTGGTCATTCATTATCAAACTACTGTATTGCATTCTTGGATACTTCGCATACGAATACTATCTGGCCTGTTGGTATAGTTAGTGTAAATCCCTCGACAGGAGCCTATACTATCAGCTACCCGCTCAGTGCACCGCTTGAGGCATATGTTGAAGCTTTCGATGACGTCAATAACAATGGCTATATTGATACAGGAGAGGGATTAGGTTACTGGGATGCAAACGGCAATGGTAGCTGGGATGATATGGTGACATTTCAACCAGGTCAGACCGTGAATAATGCTAACATCACGCTCTTCACAGTATCTAAAAGACAGGGAACTGCTGGTTGGCAAAGGGAATTGAGATAGAACACAGCTTGAACACAATAACCAGCGAATAAAATTTCTACTATTTGTAAGGAATCCCCTTATCCGCTCTCATTTATATCCCGGGGGATGAGTGGTCATCCCCCGGGACTTTCCGAAAGGGGGTTTAGTGAATATCGTCTTTTGTTATACGGTTTCGCTGCCCGCATCTTTAATTAAATCCCAACTACCAAGCAGGGTGTATCAGGGGAAATCACGGGTGATTAAGGGTAATCAAGGGAAAAACCCATTTTCACCCCTCTTCACCCTTATTTTCCCTTTTTCACCCCTATCTCAAAAGTATCACCTTCACCACCTTATTAAAACCACCTGCCTCTAATTTCACAAAATACACACCTGCAGGCAATCTGCGACCTGAATCATCTGAGCCATCCCAGACAATCCTTGATGCCTGATTCATGATGTATGATTCAAGATTGAATGATTTAACAACCCTGCCCGAAACATCATAGATCCTCAATGGAATTGCGGATTTCGGATTTCGGATTTAATGAATAAATGATTCATGAATGGATTCGGATAGACCTCAAGGGATAATTCTCCTGAACCTAAAGACATCGCCCCTTTATCCTGCGGTCCACCCTTTGGCCTGATTTTTTCATACTCATAGAGCACAAAACTCCCATTGATTGCAGGATTACCTAATACCTTTATCTGCATTACATTATCCGCATAAATACTTGCCGGTATACGAT
>CBFGJP010000033.1:0-24638 GCA_965649105.1 Caldifarciminota bacterium | reverse complement strand
AAGTTATTCCGGGGTGAGCCGTTTAAGAAGAATTTTGATAATTGGTCAGTGGATATGAGATTCAGGATTTTGAGTGAATTTGAGACCGAGGCGATAAATTTTGTAAAGAGTTGTATAGAGCATAAAAACAAAAATGATGCCCGAAAGATTTTGCAGAAGGTCTTAAAAATCATCCCTGGTTCACAGGAAGCAAGAGAATTGGTTAAATGGTTAAATGGTTAGATGGTTGAATAGTTAGATGGTCTTATGGTTGGATGGTTATCAATGAAGTAGGGAATTTATTCCCGTAAAATGGGGTTCAGGTGTAAACCTTTTTCCCCCTGTAGGAGTGGTTTTTAAACCGCGACTTTTTGCGATTGACGAAACCCTATGACGATACGGGTTTCAAAACCGTATAACGATAGACGATTCCATAGGAGCGGTTTCCAAACCGTGACACCTCCCAATAATGTCCTTCGTCATCTGAAGCCTGCCCTGATGTAAATCAGGGATGGACGCTACAAATGTTTTTTTCGCTTTTTACAAAACAAGAACAGCATTTTTTGGGAAAAAACTTACAAATTACCGTTCTAACATTCTAACATGTTAGAATGTTAGAATGTTAAAATGTTTGAATGGGAACTTTTCTGGAAACAGGCATAATATTCTTGTTCAAATTTTATATTCCGACATTCTGGTAATTACCAGAATATCGGAATGTTTGTATTCAAAATCAAATGCAATCTCTTAAGACTTAAATTCAATTACACAGGCATTTTTGTTTCTCACCTGTAATTCAACAGGATTTTCGTGGATTGACACAGGCTAATTTGTTTGCGGTTTTCCTTGTTACATTTTAATTTATTTATGTGCAGAGTATTCCGCCATACGGAGTCGCAGACTGCCACTACAAATTTTCAAATTCCATCTAAACTTTATTCCATTTGTTTCTCCCCTGGGGTGCCCGCGGACACCCCAGGGGACCGGAAAGGGGGCTGTGTGAATTTTTTAGTAAGCATTATTTTTCAAATCCCTCTGAATACTCAATGCCCGTTTTAAATCTTCTTCGGTAATAAATCCAAGTTCAATCATTATTTCACCCAAAAGCTTACCATTGCCGCTGTATTTATTCATCTGCACCCATCTCGCCTCAACAACCTCCTTATGGGTAATCACGCCCAAGGTTATTAAAATTTGTCCAAGAAAGATATTATTTATCGCTCGGTCCTATCTTCTCAACCCTAACCCATAGACCATCTTTATTTTATCTTCACCACCCGCACGGGCGAAAACCTCTTGTCATCGGAGACGATAAAATAAACTCCTGCAGGCAATTCATAACCAGCATTATCATCACCAGACCAGATGATACTTGATGCCTGATTCATGATACAGGATCCAAGATTGAATGATTTAACAACCCTGCCTGAAACATCATAGATCCTCAATGGAATTGCGGATTTCGGATTGCGGATTTCGGATTTAATGAATAAATGATTCCTGAATGGATTTGGATAGACCCACAAACCCTGATGATTATCAACCTTTCTATCTGCATCTCCTCTGTCCTCTGCAATCCATACCTGTCCCCCATTCGTTGTCTTACGAATCATCCCACCTCTGCCCACTGCAAAACCAATGGACTCATTAACAAAACATAGTTCTTCGTATATGTGTTGCGTAAGGGCATTTATCGGAAACCATGTTGCACCACCGTCAGTTGTTTTGGCAAGACAATGATCACCGCCTGAAACATAGCCTGCGTAGCCAACCTGTTGACTTGGAAAAGAAATACAGGAAACTGGAGCTATATCTGTTGAATAAAACTGCAAGGTCCAGGAATTACCTCCATCTGTGGTCTTTGCCACTTTATAAACATTCCCACCACCAGATATGAGTCCACCAATGAAACCTACTTGATTATTGAAAAAATGAAGGTCGAAGAATATACTATTTGATGGAGCATAGATTTGCTGCCAAGATAAACCTCCGTTTGTAGTTTTGCACAAGGTACCGGTAGTATATGACCACATATCGCGTGGCGGTCCGACAATAAAGAATCCTGTATCCGGAGATATTGGAAATTGTATTCGTCTAACCGTCTTAAACCTTTGATTGTTGGGAACTTCCTGTTGTATCCATGTATTTCCTCCGTCCGTCGTTTTAAGAAACTCAGCTAACAAGGTGGATCGTTGGTATCCTCCTGTATAGCCTATTTGCGAGGTTGGAAAATAAATATCATAAAGTTCAGCTGTTGAATTCGTGTTTAAGGAACTCCAGGATGTTCCACCATCAATGGTCTTTATCACCACCCCGGCGTTACCACATGCATAACCCGTATTCAAATCAGAAAAATAGACTGCATGTAATGGGTATGACACCCCGGTATTCAGATCCACCCATAAATTGCCGCCATCTGTGGTTTTGAGAACCTTACCCCCTGTTGTCGCGGCATATCCAAGTGTTTCTTGTCCCAGAGGAAAATCCACATCACAAATCGTGTCAACATCATAACTCGTAAGGTATTGCCATGTTTCTCCAAAGTCCGCGGTTTTTAAAATCTGCCCGTGTTTCCCGTTCTGGTCGTCAAAAGCACCGGTTGCAAACCCTATCTTTGCTGTCGGAAAACATATCCATCGGAAAAAATTTGTCCTAATCAGGGACACTTTTAATTTCATATTCCAGGTGGCACCACCATCAGTCGTTTTTAAAATGCCAGTACTATCCCCCCATCCTATAGTACCCCAGTATGCTGCAATATGTCCTGTTAAAGAATCAGTAAAATCAATCCCATATACAGTACCCGCATTCTTGAAAAAAACTGACTGCCATGTGCTACCGCCATTCGTTGTCTTTATAACATGCCCTCCACCCTGGCCATTAATAACAAGGATTCCAGCGGCATAACCAATATCATTATTCACAAATTTAATGCCCCAGAAATATCCCTGGCCGCTGTTGACCGTGCTCCAAGAAAGTCCTCCGTTTGTCGTCTTCAAGATTACAAAAGGTCCTGCAGTGCCGGTAGCAACAAAACCAGTTTGGTCATCTACAGGAAAATCAACAAAACCAAGGATACTATTGGTACCCGAGTTTTGACTTATCCAATCCATGCCCGCATTCGTTGTTTTTAAGATTGTACCATTGAAGCCGACACAGTAGCCTATTGTTCCGTTGTTAGGAAAGCAAACACCCAATAAAGACGGATACACTCCTTTAGAAATTATCTGCCAGGTGTTTCCGCGGTCAGTAGAACGGAGTATTATGCCCGTTGCTTGATTAGTTAACTTGTTACCTTTCCAGTAACCAACTGCATAACCGGTATCAGGATTAGGAAAGTAAATACCGGATAGCCCATAGTAACCGGGTGTTTCTCCCGGGTAAGTCCATTTTATATTCCATGTCCCACCACCGTCCGTTGTCTTGAGTATCGTTCCAGCCTCAATGTCTGCAGCAAAACCATTAAGTGAGTCAAGAAAAAATACCTGCCTTAGTTGATTCCCCTGAGGCAAAGGATTTTGCCACTTCCAAGAAGGGCTCACCGTTTGTCCAGTCAAAGAAAAACAAATAAAAATTAACATACCCCATATTTTAGTTGTTATATCAGCACTTGTCATATAAACCCCCTTTTATCTATAAAATTATACTCGGTGAGTGTGTCTAAAAAGGACTTTAATGGTATTCACAAACTGCGAATAGAACGATTATTATTGATACCATTAATTAATATGTTGACATTTTACAAAAAATTTGTTATAATATCCTGCGTATGTATAACAAGAAATATGCTCTTTATCAACAGGTCATAAAAGAGTATTTTGATAATAGATTATCTTTACGCAAGGTCGCAGCGAAGTACGGACTTCATTACCAGACCGTCTATCAATGGGTTAAAAAATATAAAGCAGATGGTAATAATTATTCATTTTTAGAATGGAAATCACCCTGGAATAGGACAAAAGTAGAATTAGAAAGGAAGATCATAATGGTCCGCGAAAAATTTCCCTGGTGGCCGGTAAACCAGTTACAGACTTTTTTAGCAAAACATGGTTTCAAACTTTCTTATCATTGCATATGGGAAATTTTAAAACGTTATGGATATTCTGGATTCAATCTTCATAAAATAAGTAGTGATTTTACGGATTTTGTTCCATTCACTAAAGAAAGCCGAACGAAGTTCTCCATCGCCGAGAAATTATATCAAAATGGCAAAATTAATGAATCAGCAAAGATTTTGAATACCATCCCCTGCCTGCCCAAGAACGACCTTATTTTAAAAATTCCCGACGAATTGTTAAGTCTTCAACATAGAATAGAAAAATTGGCAAACCAGTTTGGCAGGATAAATATTGCTGAATATTTGATAAAAGCCCAAAAGCTTTATCAAGAGTGTCATAGAAAACATTTGAATTATTCGGCATTGAGGATAGGTATTGCTTTGCTCACAGCACTATCGTGGCAAGCAAAACCCGATGAGATGGTAGCGTGGATAAAAAAAATCCACAAACTTGTTCCTTGTGGGCTTAGAAAATCAAAGACACTCTTTCCAATTTACTTTACATTACAGCTAATAAACTCGCATATTTTGATATCGCAAATGAAGGTCAAAAAAGCATTTGCTATCGCCCGCCGTTGTCTCTACTTAATTTCACACCATAAACAGCCACCACCAAATTTTCTCTATAGCCTGGCAATAACTTTTATTGACCTTGAAGAATACGATACTGCCGGCCAACTGCTAATGAGGGCGCTTAATGAAGTTGATAAAGAAAGAAAAAAAAGAATTAAAACACTCCTGGCAATCTTTATTTATCTCTTACGAGGCGATAAAAAAAATGCAGAAAAAAATTTCAGACAGGCGGAAATTTACGATTGGGCAAAGGAGGCTCAGTTATCACGATTTCGGTCTTTGTTTGCACTGATTGAAGGTAAACCATCCGAGGCATTTGACTTAGCACAAAAGGCTTTAAATGCCTCAAAAGGTACAGGGCTTTTCCTTGATATTGCCAATGCCTATGGGGCAATGGCAAGTTCTTATATGTGCCTCGGAGAAATAAAAAAAGGAAAGTCATTATTGAACGAACTAAAGAAATTTTTAAAGAAAACAAAGATGAAAAGGCAATTACTGGTCACCGATGTTCTCTTACACAAAATCCCCAAAAATAAAGAGGTCCTAAAATTATCATCCATCAAACTCGCCTGGTTATTGAAGAATAAAGGTTATATAACCGCATATCGGTTTGCCCTCAAAAAAGGAATATTGTTTTATTTTTACCGTTATCTATTCTTCTATCCGGAGATTGTTCAGAAAAGAATTCTAAAGAATAAACCAACTTATCTACCAAAGACCATTCTGCGACTACCGATATTCAACACCGAGACCAATGTCTATCGCATCAATCTACTAGGTAGAATAACCATCTTTCTTAACCAGAAATATCTAATGGTGCATCTTACGCCCAAAGACACAGCATTGCTCTTATACATCGCCAATAGATTGCCGGAGCCGCAACAAAGCCTATCTCTAACCGCATTATACAACAACTTCTGGTCAAAAAGTCAGAATTCCGCAAGGATATTTTCCCACAGTCTGGTGCGGATAAAGAAGGGATTAAAGATTCCTGGGCACTATTTAGAAATAAGAAGGCAGGGTGGAGAATCTTTTTTATTCAATCAAAATTTATACTTTACCACTGATTATCAGGAGTTTGAACAGACCCTTGCCCGGGCAAAGGCGCTGGAGCGGGCAGGGGAATGGAATTTTGCCAGAAAAGAATACCTGCGGGCATTTAGGTTATTCCGTGGTGAGCCGTTCAAGAAAAATTTTGATGACTGGTCAGTGAATATGAGGTTTAGGATTTTGAGTCAGTTTGAGACCGAGGCGATTGCCTTTGCAAAGAGTTGTTTGGAGCATAAAAATTTGTCGGATGCAAAGAAAATTTTACAGAAGGTTTTGAAGATAATTGCTGATTCAAAAGAAATAAAAAATCTTCTGACAGAATTAAACGAAAAGATAAATCACTAAATTGGAAGTCCTGAATATTCGGATTTGGGGATAAAAAGAATTTCCTTTTCCCATTCCTTAAATATAACGGCAAACCTATCAAAAACATCTTTTCTGCCCAAAATCGGTGGTATTTCTTCAATCAGTGCCCAAGCAATATGGCAATCAAATATTTCTTCACCGATGGTCATTTTCACAATCTTATTGATTACTGCAACTCTACCTTCGCCAATACCTGATAGTTCTTCAATGGCATTTCTATTGAGTTCTAAATCTAATATTTCTCCGGCAGATTTTGGAATTAAACTTATATCCGCTCCAGAATCAATGTATGGCGATAGTAAAATTTTTTTGCCATTGTTTTCAAGAATGACCTTGGCTGCCGGTCTGTATACAATCTCTCCCCGCGATCTTTCTGCACGATACCTGAATTTTACAGTCATTAAAATATAAAAAGTATCAAAACTTCTTGCTTAGGGATTTTTGCTAATAACGGCATCTTGTCAGGCAATTTCTTTAGCGCCGCTTCTAAAACGGTCTTTGCATTATCACCACTTGCCACAACCTGCTCATCAATGATTGCCACCCATTTACCAGCGTACTCAGAGAGGTCATTGTTGATATAAAACTCGTATGATTTGTCCTTCATAATTTAATTATACTCAATTTTCATAATGTGTCAACTGATAAATGGGAGAAGTTCAATATCAATTGTGAAACCTCTCGACTATAAACTTTCAAGAAATTTTTATGTAATTCGTTGCAAAAACTTAAAAGTGTCTCCACCATTTTGACATTCCCTTCAATAAAGGATTATATCTGAAAAAACTGAAATGCAAGCGTGATTTTTGTTTTTAAGGTAAAAGTGCAATAAGTCTCTCCAAAAGATATCAAAAAATAGAATAATAAATTACTGGGGTGCCCGCGGGCACCCCAGGGGTCCAGAAAGGGGGCTATGGATTTATCTTATCTTCACCACCCGCACGGGTGCTACACTCTTATCGTCAGACACAATAAAATAGACGCCCGCAGGTAAAGACCGACCAAAATCATCTGAACCATCCCAGACAATCCTTGATGCTTGATTCATGATGCACGATTCAAGATTGAAAGACTTAACCACCCTGCCTGAAACATCATAGATCCTCAATGGAATTGCGGACTTCGGATTGCGGATTTCGGATTTAATGAATAGGTGATTCCTGAATGGATTCGAATAGACCCACAAACCCTTATGATTATCAACCTTTCTATCTGCATCTCCTCTGTCCTCCGCAATCCATACCGAACCACCATTTGTGGTCTTAAGAATCATACCTCCTGCACCAACCGCATAAACAATATCAGTATTTCTAATGGCACATAAATCATAAATAACATGTCTTGTTGGCACAAGATGCCTCATCCATGTTGAACCCCCTTCGGTTGTCTTATAAATGTTATTATAATCACTTCTTATTGGCGCTGCATAGCCGACAAAATTATCACGGAATGACAAAGCTCCTATCGCACTTATTGAATTATCACCAGGAACCTGCATAGTAATCTGTTGCCAGGAACTTCCGCTATTAGTGGTTTTTAAAATCTTCACCTTATAGACCTGCTGGTTTTCTATGACTCCACCTACATAACCGACTTCACTATTAACAGGAAAGTCTATCGCATGGAAAGTCTTTCCCTGCTGTTGTGGTGGCACATAATTCACAACCCAGTTTTGTCCTCCGTTTGTGGTTTTATATATAATTGCAGTAATCCCCGGACCTTCTGGCGGAGGACCGGCAACCGCATAACCGGTATCTCCGTTGAAGAAAAACAAATCCTGGATTGGCGTGTTATATTGTAAGTTTTGGCTTACCCAGGTATCGCCGCCGTTCGTTGTCTTTAACATTACTGCCCCGCTATCGTAAAAAGGCCAATATCCACCCCCACCAATATATCCAATTTGTTCATTGACAAATTTTACTGCATTCAACCGCATCGTAGTAGTAGAATTCTTAGGAATCCAGGTATTTCCCCCATTAGTAGTCTTAAATAAAGTTCCGTTTTCACCAACGGCAAAGCCTACTTGATTATTGACAAAATCAACATCCCTGAATCTCAAACCAGTTCCAGTAAATTGCCGAATCCAATTTGTGCCACCATTCGTTGTTTTAAGAACACAACCCGAATCACCAACTGCATAACCCGTCTGGTCGCCTTCTGGAAAATCAACGGCATATAAATTTGCAAGTGCTGGATCTTTTCTTATGGAAAACCAGGTTGTTCCACCATTCGTCGTTTTAAAAATCCTTCCATGCTCGAAATTAATGTCATACTCTTGCCCTACACCGTATCCAATCTGCCGGTTTGCAAAACTAAAAGAAAACCTATAATGCACAGCACACCTTTCAGGAGAACCAATAGAATCCCAGGAAGTACCACCGTTTGTTGTCCTCTTTATATAAGAAGAATATGTTCCTCCACCTGCATTTATTACATAAATAAATCCTAATGATGGTGTCAGAAAGTAAATCCCTGTTATTTTTTCGTTTGGTCTATTATAAATCAATTGCCATGTTGCACCGCCATTTGTAGTCTTGATTACAATTCCTTTGTGATTAACGCCATAATATCCCGTACTTCCACCACACGCATATCCCAAATTATTGTTACAGAAAAAAACCCCATGATATCCGCCATCAACTGGACTGATCTGTTCTACCCAATTCTGACCACCATCAGTAGTTTTAAGTATCAATGGATATAGCGTATCATAAGCATTAAGGCCCCCTACTGCATATCCGACATCAGCGTTCTCAGGAAAATGCACTGCACGTAAATCCTGATATTCTGCACCTGGATTTGATTGCTGAATCCAGGTTTCACCACTATCCGTAGTCTTGAGAATCCGCGAATATCTACCAACTGCATATCCTACATCAGGATTACCCTGCGGAAAATCAATATCAAGTATCCAACCTTCACCGCTTATCCCTAAATACTTATATTCCCAGTTTTCACCCTGGTCTGTGGTTTTTAGAACAATCCCGCGGGCGGCACCTACCCAGCCACCAATCTTTCCTGCAACATAGCCAGTATTATTTGTAGGAAAATCAACCGCATAGAAACAATATGAGTATTTTTCACTATCCGGATATGGGACATACTTTGTCGCCCAGGTCAGACCTCCATCTGTAGTCTTGTATATCAATGGATTCTCATAATCCACTATAATAACAGTGTTGCTATCAAGTGCATAACAGTCAGTTAGACCATTATCAGTTGGAATGGGATTTAACCATTTCCAGGGATGTTCAGCAGAGTGAACTAATGCAACATTAATAATTAGGTATAGCGCTAAAAACCCTAATCTATTGTTCATAATACCCCCTTTCGCTATTATTTTAATCTCAAGTGTGTCTTTTTTCATTGAAGTTGTATTAAAAGAATATTGATAATATCGCTATCTATCACCTTCCCATTTTTTCCCTTTGACTTTTTCACCATTTTGATTATATTTTTACCAATTATGACTAACAGACGCCTATCCCTCTTTTACCCTGTTATTGATGAATATCTTCATAACAAATCATCAATCAGAAAGGTTGCCCGGAAGTTTAGCCTCCATTATCAAACCGTCTTTAAATGGATTAAGGAATATAAAAGCTCAGGTCTTAATGGATTCCCTCTGCACAGACACTATAAACAAATTTCTGCCCGAAAAGAAAGAATCATAATAAATATCAAAGAACGATATCCCTGTCTCACCCTTAATCAGACACAAAGATTGTTAGCAAAGAAAAAAATTCATATCACCTGTCGGGGAATATGGAACATCTGGAGAAAAAATGGATATTGTGGTTTTGTTCAAAATAATCTGTCCAATGATTTTACCGACTTTATTCCTTTAACAAAGGAAACAATGATAAAGTTGAAACAGGCAGAATATCTTTATAATAAAAATAGACTTAAAGAATCAGCCCAGATTCTAAATTCTATCACCTGGTTACCTAAAAATGATTTGATTCTAAAATTTCCGGATGAGTTTTTGAATCCCAGACGCAAACTTGAGAAATTGATAATGCAATTCGGTAAAATGCCTATTTTTGAATACATAAAAAAGATAAAGAATATTTATCAGAAGTGTATCAAAAATAAATGGTATTACTCCGCATTAAGAGCAGGAATCACTTTGACTTCTGCATTATCCTGGTATGGAAGTTTTAAAGAAAGTAAATACTGGACCGAAAAAGTATCTTCTCTGATCCCAAATAGAAAAAAATATCCAAAAGATTTATTCCAAGTGGTCTTTAGTTTGCTTTTATCAAAATGTAGGTATTTGATTCAAGAATTAAAGATAAAACAAGCAACAATAATAGCCCGCAGTTGCTATCGCTCTATCTCATTGCATAAACATTCTTTAGGTTATTTTCTATATAACTTAGCCGTTGAGTTTATTAACCTTGAAGATTACAAGACCGCGCAGAAATTGCTCAATAGAGCCGCAGAAAATGTTGATGCTGAGACAAAAAAAATGATAAATACTTTGATCGCAATCTATGTCCACCTCTTAAGATGCGATGAAGATAATGCCCAAAAACTACTACAAGAGGCAAAAATCACTGATTGGGCAAAGAATATTCAGATTCGTCGTTTCCAATCCCATTTCGCATTGATTGAAGGAAATCCTCAAAATGCCCTGAATTTAGCAAAAGAGGCTTTTGACTTATCAACCGAAGCAGGTTTAATTCTTGACATATTTAACAGTTATGTTGCAATGGCAAGTTCTTATATGTGTCTCGGAGAAACAGATAAGGCGCAGTCGTTATTAAACGAATTAAAGAAATTTCTCAAAAAGACAAAGATGCAAAGGCAATTACTGGTCACCAATGTTCTTTTACACAAAATCCCACAAAATAAAGAAATTCTAAAATTATCATCCATCAAACTCGCCTGGTTATTGAAGAGTAAAGGTTATTTAACTGCATATCGGTTTGCCTTAAAAAAAGGCATTATGTTTTATTTCTATCGTTATCTATTCTTCTATCCGGAGATTGTTCAGAAAAGAATTCTAAAAAATAAACCAACTTATTTGCCAAAGACCATCCTGCGACTGCCCATCTTCAATACCGAGACCAATGTCTATCGCATCAATCTATTGGGCAAGATAACCATCTTTCTAAACCAGAAATATCTAAAGGTGCATCTTATTCCAAAGGATACAGCATTATTTTTATACATTGCCCATAGACTGCCTGAGCCGGAAAAAGGCCTATCTCTAACCGAATTATACAACAACTTCTGGTCAAAGAGTCAAAATCCCGCAAGGATATTTTCCCATAGTCTGGTGCGGATAAAGAAGCAATTGAGGATTCCTGGACACTATTTAGAGATAAAGAGGCAGGGTGGTGAAGCTCTTTTATTCAATCAAAATTTATATTTTACCACCGACTATCAGGAGTTTGAGCAGACCCTTGCCCGGGCAAAGGCATTGGAGCGGGCAGGGGAATGGAATTTTGCCAGAAAAGAATACCTGCGGGCATTTAGGTTATTCCGTGGTGAGCCGTTTAAAAAGAATTTTGATAACTGGTCAGTGGATATGAGGTTTAAGATTTTGAGCCAGTTTGAGACCGAGGCGATAAACTTTGCAAAAAGTTGTATTGAACACGACAATAAAACTGATGCCCGAAAAATACTACAAAAGGTCTTGAGAATTATTCCTGATTCAGAAGAAGCAAGAGAATTGGTTAAAGGGTTAAATGGCTGAATGGCTAAATAGCATGTTAAAATCTTTGGGTAGTAAAGGATTCTGCCAACCATTGATAAGTTCGAAATTCTAATATTGAAATCCGAAACATAACACAAAGTCTGTTTAACTGCCAAAAAATCAATGACCCAAGTAAGATGGTTATTGATTTAAGGTTAAAATATTTTTGTTGAAAACATAAATTTTCTGGATATAATTAGTCTATGATAAAAAGATACGAAACAGAAGAAATAAGAAAAATATTCAGTGAAGAACATAAGATGGAGGTATGGGTTATTGTTGAAAAGGCAGTGGCCCAGGTCCAGGAAGAACTCGGAATTATTCCAAAAGGATTGAGTAAAAGATTAAAAAAGGTAAAAGTCAATCCCATGCGGGTTGAAGAAATAGAAAAGATAACCAATCACGATGTGATTGCTTTTCTTGAAGCAGTTAGAGAAAAGATTGGCAAAGAAGAAGGCAGGTGGTTACATTTTGGTATGACCTCTTATGACCTCGTTGATACTGCCTGGGGATTGATACTGAGAGATGGAATAAATATCATACTTAAAGATATAGAGAAACTATTGAAAATTTTGAAAGAACTCGCCATAAGATATAAAAAAACCCCGCAAATTGGAAGGACACATGGAATATTTGCTCAACCTATCACATTCGGATATAAAATAAACTCCTGGTACCAGGAAATATTGAGAGCAAGGCAAAGGTTATACCAGGCACAAAAAGAGATTGCATATGGTAAGTTATCAGGTGCAGTCGGTAGTTATACAATCCTACCACCAGATATTGAAAAAAAGGTGATGAAAAAGTTAGATTTAAAACCAGAACCAGTATCAAACCAGGTCATACCCCGAGACCGTCATGCATATCTCTTGACCGCCCTTGTATTATATGGTTGTGCAATAGAACGAATTGCTACTGAAATAAGGAATCTATCCCGTTCTGAAATCGGAGAAGTCTCTGAACCATTTACAAAAGGTCAAAAAGGCTCTTCTGCAATGCCACATAAACAAAACCCCATTACCTGTGAACGGATATGCGGCCTTGTAAAAGTCCTCAGGGGTTATTTAATCCCCGCATTTGAAAATATTAATCTCTGGCATGAAAGGGATTTGACCAATTCATCGGTAGAAAGGGTAATCATACCTGATGCCTTCCATATCGTCCATTATATAACAAAGAAAATTATATGGGTTCTAGAGAATCTAAGGGTATATCCGGAACGAATGATGGAGAATATCAATAAAAGTCTTGGTCTTTATGCATCACAAAATTTAATGAATAAATTGATTGAGAAAGGAATGAATAGAAAGACCGCCTATGATTTAGTACAGAAACTTTCATTTCAGGCGTTGAATGAAAAACAGCATTTGAAAAAAATCGCCGAAACCAATCCGCAAATAAAAAAGTATCTTCACCACGCTGACCTCAAAAAAGTATTTGACTTGAACTGGTTTTTGAGAAATATCCTGTGATATTGACTTTGTTTGCGAAATCACTATAATTAAGAGATGGACTTATTTAATAAATGCAAGGCAACTATTGAGGCAGTAAACCGCGCCAGGAACGCAAATATTTATCCGTATTTTACACCCATTGAATCGGTTCAAGACCACAGGGTTATGATAAATGGGAGAGAATATATTATGATTGGTTCCAATGGATATCTTGGGCTTGCAGCAGACGAGAGATTGAAAAAGGCCGCGATTGAGGCCGTTCAAAAGTATGGTTCTACCTGTTCTGGTTCCCGATTTTTAAATGGCACGCTTGATATTCATATCAGACTTGAAAAAGAACTTGCGGAATTTTTTGAAAAGGATGATGGGATTGTATTTTCTACAGGGTTTCAAACAAATCTCGGTATTATCTCCGCAATCGCTGGTAAGGACGATGTGATTATCATAGATAGACAGGACCATGCATCAATCATAGATGGTTGTAGGCTTTCATTTGCCGAGGTCAAGAAGTTCAAACATAATGATATGGAAGACCTGGAAAGAATAATGAAATCGATACCCCATAATAAAGGAAAATTGATTGTTGTGGATGGAGTTTTCAGTATGGAGGGTGATGTAATAAATCTACCTAAGGTTGTTGAATTAAAGAAAAAATATAATGCAAGACTGCTCGTTGATGATGCCCATGGTATTGGTGTGATGGGTAAGCACGGGCGTGGCGTATGTGAACATTTCAATCTGTTAAATGAGGTAGATATGATTATGGGCACATTCAGTAAATCCTTTGCCTCACTCGGTGGTTTTGTCGTTGCGGCAAAAGATGTGATAACTCATATAAGACATACAGCCCGGGCACTCATATTTTCAGCAAGCATGACCCCGGCATCTGTTGCCAGTGCCTTAAAATCTCTGGAGATAATTAAGAATGAACCAGAACGCAGAACAAGACTTTGGGAGATAACAGAGAGGGTAAGGAAGGGGTTTAAAGAGATTGGACTTGATACCGGTGAGAGCACAACACCTGTCATTCCCATCATCATTGGTGAGGATGAAAAGTGTTTTGCCTTCTGGCGGAGCCTTTTTGAGAATGGGATATTTGCCAATCCGGTCATTTCTCCAGCAACACCTCCGGGTCGCGCACTCATCAGGACAAGTTATATGGCAACACATACCGATGAAGATATCAAAATCGTTCTTGATGTATTTGCAAGGTGTGCTAAAGAATTCGGTCTTGTAAAGTGATAAAAGTAGTTCCCGTCAAAGATGAAAAAACATTAAAATTATTTATCGAGTTACCATATCGTTTATATAAAAATAACCGTTACTGGGTACCCCCCTTAAGAAGAGATGTATACAATTTATTCGATAAGAAAAACTATCCATTTTGGGAACATGCTGAGCGGGAGATGTTTATTGTTTACCGTGACAAAGAAGTTGTAGGAAGGGTTTGTGCGATAGTTGATTACAATTTTATTGAATTCTGGAATGAAAAAATTGGATATTTTGGATTCTTTGAGTGTGAGGACGATACAGAAGCAGCAGTTGCCCTATTCAAGGCCGTGCGTGATTTTCATAAAGAAAAAGGAATGACCAAATTTGTTGGACCATTCAACCCATCAACGAATGAAGAGGTGGGTTTCCTTCTTGAAGGTTATTTTTTAGAACCAATGATAATGATGACATATACCTTTGAATATTATCATGAACTTGCTGCGGCAGCGGGTTTGACTAAGGCAAAGGATTTATATGCGTTTTATATTGAAACTAAAAATGCACCCTTAGAGTATCTTGAAAGACTCTGTTCAATAATCCGTCAGAGAGTAAGGGATTTAAAGGTGAGAGCGGTAAATCTTGATGATTTCCCAAATGAGGTTAAAAAAATAAAAGAGGTGTATAATGATGCCTGGAGTAGAAACTGGGGTTTTGTACCAATGACTGATGCTGAGTTCAACTACATTGCAAAAACATTAAAGGACCTTGTAGTACCGGAATTTGTTATAATAGTTGAAATTGATAATGTCCCTGCTGGTGTTTCGCTAACTGTCCCAAATTATAATATTGTTCTCAAAAAACTCAACGGCAATCTGAATTTAATAGGTATGCTAAAATTTTTATATTATAAAAACAGGATAAAAGAGGCGAGATTAATGATTATGGGTGTTAAAAAAGAATATCAGAAATTAGGACTTGAGGCACTGATGTTCCTTGAAACATTTAAGGCCGGAATGAAACTCGGCTACAACAGCGGTGAGTTAAGTTGGACCCTTGAAGATAATCATCCAGTAAATAATACAATTATAAAAATGGGCGGCAGGTTATACAAAAAATATCGTATTTACCAGGGTATAGTATAAAAACCCCTTTTTCTTGACAATTTTTCATTTTAGAATATAATGTAATTTATGAGGAGGCAAAATGACTTTTATTACCACGCTGGATGTGATCCCGGGCCGTGCCGATGAATTGCTCAATGCAGTCAAAAACTTAAAAGTTCCTGATGAAATAAAAATTAGAGAATTTTTATCCCTTTTTGGCAAACCAGATTATGTTTTAATATTTGAAGCACCAGATGAAGAAAAGGCGATGAATTTCATATTAAAATTTGTTGCCTATGCAGTTCCGAAGACCTCACTGGGTGTTAATGTGGAGTATGCTAAATGAGTGATTTAATAGATAAACTAGCAAAAGAAGAAGGAATAAGCGGTGAAATATTGAAAAAAAATTTAAAAAACGGAACAGCAGTTTTGATAAAAAGTCGGCTTCATAAAATTAAACCCCTTGTATTGGGAAAGGGATGCCGAACAAAGATTAATGCTAATATAGGAACATCCCCGGATTTTGCCAATTTGAAATATGAATTAAAGAAATTAAAAATTGCCATTGAAAGTGGCGCCGATGCGGTCATGGATTTATCAACCGGTGGAAATGTCGATAGAATCAGAAAAGAGATTTTGAACGCATCGAGTGTAGCAGTAGGTACAGTTCCGATATATCAGGTGGCAATTGAAGTTCGTAAAAAGAAAAAACCGTTTATCCGGGCGAGTGTTGATGAAATATTTGAAACAATAGAAAAGCATCTTGAAGATGGGGTTGATTTTATTACCGTCCATTGTGGGGTTACCAGGGAAGCAATAAAAGGAATGGATAAAAAAAGAAGAGTCTGCGGGGTGGTGAGCAGGGGCGGTTCAATGATGATTGAATGGATGATGGCAAACAATAAAGAAAATCCCCTTTATGAGCATTACGATCGCCTGCTCAAGTTGGCAAAAAAATACACAGTAACACTTAGTCTTGGTGATGGATTGAGGCCTGGTGCAATCAGTGATGCTACCGATGAATATCAAATAAGAGAACTTGTAATAATCGGTGATTTAGTAAAGGAAGCAAGAAAGAATGGTGTGTCTGTGATTGTCGAAGGACCGGGACATATTCCGATAAATGAGATTGAAGCAAATATCAAACTACAGAAAACAATATGTGATGGTGCGCCATTTTATGTTCTCGGTCCTCTGGTGACGGATATTGGAGCAGGATATGACCACATCGTAGCCGCCATCGGTGGTGCCCTTGCGGGTTACTATGGTGCGGATTTTTTATGTTATGTCACGCCTTCCGAACATCTTGGTTTGCCGAGCATCGAAGATGTCCGGGAAGGGGTCATTGCCTTAAAGATTGCGGCTCATGCAGCAGATATTGGTAAAGGTGTGGTTCAGGCAAAGGTGCGCGATTTTAATTTATCTAAAGCAAGATTTTCCCTTGACTGGGAAAAAATGATCAATCTTTTGATTGACCCACAAAGGGCTAAGAAAATATTTGCACGTAAACGTTCTCATTCGGCACTAACCTGCACTATGTGTGGTGAATTCTGCGCAATGAAGAAAACTCAGGAAATTTTCAGGAGGTGATAATGATTCCCAACGATGATTTGTGGTTAAAGGGTTTAAATTTTGCCAAGAAAGGCAGCATGGCAACTATGCTATTCTGCCTGTTATTTGAAATAATTTTTGTATTTGGTGCAATTTTTAAGTTCTTTCTGGTTCCGCACTTTATTCCTGTCCTCACCGCCATTGTCTTTGTTTTCGGACTGGTTGTTTACATTCTATCAAGAAAAAATATCTATTCGCCGGTAATTCCATATCTCATAACCACAGTGACGGCAACAATTCTGACATTCTGCCTTGCATTCATTCAGCCTCAATTAAGAATGCCTTTCTTTTTGATATATTTTTATATCATACTACACCCGGGCTACATTCTCGGAATAAAAAATGGGATTTATGCAATTGCCTTTGTAGATTTTGTTTATATCCTAATGTTGATCTTGACCCAGAATATGTATCCGGAAATAAATTTGGCGATGGAGTTAGTTAAACTAATATTCTTAACATTTATTTCATTCATGCTTATTATTGACTTTGACCATGACTTTGTGCGCCTCAGAGAACTGAGAGAGGTTCTTACGAGAGTGGAAAAGGGAGATTTAAATGTTCATATTGAAGAGAAAGGAACACCGGACGAGATTTATTTTTTAGGTCGAGCAGTTAAAAATCTCGTTGGAACCGAAGCAAAAATAATAAAACTGATCATTGAGACATCCAAGCATTTGAGTGAAATCAGTGCCCAGATTGCATCAACATCAAATGAGTTGTCAACGGCAATTTCAGAAATTGTATCGACAACTCAGAAAATGACCGAAGGTGTTGACCGGCAGTTCCAGGAACTTGATAAATCAATTTCTATGGGCAAGTCTTTGAGCGAGATAAGTTTTTCTGTTGTTGATAACATAAAAAAGGTGGAAATTCATGCCGAAAATTTTTCGGCAAGTGCAAATAATGGATTGCAGATGAGTGATGTTGCATTAAAGAATATAGAAATCATCGGAACCAGATATGAATATCTAATTGGGCTGATGGCAAAATTGCACGATGTATCGAATACAATTACAAAAATTATAGAGACTATCAATAAAATATCGGAAAAGATAAATATCCTTTCCCTTAATGCCTCCATTGAGGCAGCCCGTGCGGGTGAATTTGGAAAAGGGTTTGCCATTGTTGCTGACGAGATAAAGAAACTGGCGGACAATACCCAGAACTCGGCAATGGAAATTGGGGAAATAGTGAAGGAAATGATTGATTCGATAAAAAGTGTAGCACAGAGTTCGGAAGAAGTTAGAAAGGCGATATACGATGGCAGTCAAGTTGTCAAATCCACCACAGAATCATTGCGGACAATATCAAATGCAGTTATAGAATTGAACAGTGCGATAAAAAATATTAAAAATGTGATTTCTAAAGAAGAGGAAGAAATCACGGCGATGTTGAAACAAATTGAAGATTCATTCAATATTTCAAAAGACAATTCTACTGCGGCCGAGCAGATTCTTGCTTCACTTGAGGAACAATCAGCCGCAACAGAAGAATTTGCTGCTACAAGCCAGGAATTGCTCAATATCACCGAAAGGCTCGCAAAGGTGATTGAGAATTTTAAAGTGTGATGGCCGATATCCTAATTGTTGAAGATAAAACAAGTTTTGCGGAGGTTTTGAAAGTTGCACTTGATGATACCGGTTTTGCAACCCTCATTGCTCGCACTGGCCGAGAAGCAATTCAAATCTTCAAACGAGAAAAAATAAATCTTGTATTGTTGGATTTACGTCTTCCTGATATTGATGGTGTTGATGTTCTCCGTGAATTAAAAAAAATTGACCCCGATGCAAAATTTATAATAATGACTGCGTTCGGCACGATAGAGAGGGCCGTCGAGGTGATGAAATTGGGGGCCTGTGATTTTCTTACCAAGCCCTTTGATACTGAACAACTAATTATTACCGTTAAAAAGCTCATTCAGGAACAGAAGGCATATTATGAAAACATTCTGCTCAAAGAAATGGTTCAAAATATCCACGGCTTCCCGGAAATTGTGGGTAAGAGTGAGGCGGTAAAAAAATCGATTGAATTATTAAAAAAAGTTGCACCAACCGAGACAACCGTGCTTTTCCTCGGAGAATCCGGTACTGGAAAAGAACTATTTGCAAGAGCCTGTCATAGCCTATCATCAAGGAAGGAGTATCCATTTGTAACCATAAACTGTGCGGCGATACCGAGTGAATTGCTGGAAAACGAATTATTCGGTTCAGAAAGAGGTGCATTTACTGGGGCGGTGGCACGGAAGATTGGAAAATTTGAACTTGCCCATAAAGGGACAATATTTCTGGATGAGATTGGGGATCTTGGGCTTGACTTGCAGGCGAAGATATTAAGGGTAATTCAGGAAAAAACATTTGAACGTCTTGGGGGAACTGCTTCAATTAAAGTAGATGTGCGGATAATTGCGGCAAGCAATAAAGATTTAAATACCCTGGTCAATGAAAGAAGATTTCGGGAAGATCTGTATTACCGGTTGAGTGTTTTTCCCATAACAATCCCGCCATTGAGGGCGAGAAAAGAGGATATTCCTTTGCTCGTTGAACATTTTTTAAAAAAAATGAAATCAAATAAAAAACTTTCGGAATCCACCATCCAGAAATTGAAAGATTATGACTGGCCTGGAAATGTTCGTGAACTGGAGAATACCATTGAACGGGCAAATATACTTGCCGGAGAAATAATAAATCCTGAACATATCTTATTACCGGCACAATCCCCAAAAAGAAGGGAGATTATATTAGATAATATGGATTTAAAGACTGCAGCAAATTACGGAAGAGAAATTGCTGAGGCAGAACTCATAAAAAAAATCCTTGAACAGACTGATTGGAATAAATCAGAGGCTGCAAGGAGGCTACGGGTATCCTACAAGACACTTTTAAATAGAATTGCAAAATATCGACAGAAAGGGTTGCTGTAATTCAAAATTTTAAATGACAATTGATGACCAAAAAATAGAATTATTAAAATTTGTCTTGCTTTTGAAACTTGAAAGCTTTTTGGATGAAACAAAACATGCCGGGAGCCGGACTTGAACCGGCACTCCCCTTACGGGGAAGCGGATTTTAAGTCCGCTACGTCTACCAATTCCATCATCCCGGCAGAAATTCTTGAATATTATATTCAACATAATCATCTTGTCAATCAGGATTCTGAAATTTAATAGATTTTTAATCAAACAGAGAACGAATTTCTTTCAGTTCCTCTCTTACCTCTTTTATGATCTTCACGGCATCACTTAAGGGCAGTGTTAATTGTTCCGGACCCTGCGTAATCGCTGCTAGTTTTTTGCGTGCACCAGCAATTGTAAACCCCTGTTCATACAAAATTACTTTTATCATCCGGGCTATTTCTATGTCTTTTTGTGAATAAAATCTCCTGCCCAATCTATTCCGCTGCGGTCGGAGCATAGGAAATTCCTTTTCCCAGTATCTCAATACATAAGCAGGAATTTCCAACATTTTTGCCACTTCTTTTATTGAATAGAATTCCCTTTCAGCCATCTTTACCTCCTCTATTCACTTTTTAACGGTCTGCCCATTAAACTTTTTAAACCCTGTAGAGGGGATTTTCCTTTATATAATATTTCATAAACAACTTTTGATATGGGCATTTCAACATTATATTTTTTTGCGAGTTTCATCACCGCCTTTGCCGTCGGCACACCTTCGGCAACCATTACAAAATCTTTTTCTATTTCTGTTAAATTTCTACCTTTGCCCAGCATCTTCCCGAATAAATGATTCCTTGATTCTTCACTGAAAGAGGTGGTTATTAAATCACCCAGTCCAGATAATCCATAAAATGTTTTAGGATTTGCGCCCATCTTTATTCCAAGCCTTTGAATTTCCACAATACCCCGGGAGATCAACGCCCCTTTGGCATTAGCACCAAATCCCAGCCCATCACTTATCCCACAGGCGAGTGCCAGGACATTCTTAACTGCACCGCCAAATTCAACCCCGGTTACATCATTAGAAATATAGATTCTAAAGTTTTCTGTAGCAATTTCTCTCTGTAACTTTTTCGCTCCATTTAAATCGGCACCAGCAAGAACCACCGCCGTAGGCTCATTTCTTATGATCTCATTAGCAATCGACGGTCCCGATAGCACAAAACATTTAATTCCCGGTAAATTATTTTTAATAATTACAGAAGGTAGTTGCAGGGTTTTTATATCTATTCCTTTTATTAAACTCAAAGTTCTTTTTGTTTTTATTTTTATTTTTTTAATTTCACTTAATACCGACCTCAAGGTCTGGCAGGGTACCGCAAACACTACAAGTTCACAATTTTTTAAAACATTTTCCAGACGCCAGTCAATTTGAATTGAACCGGGAATTTTATACTTTAAAAGAAATGGACTATTATCTCTTGTCCTCTGAACCTTTTCAGCGCGCTTTCTGTCAAACTCCCATATTTTTATGCGGTGTCCATTACGATGCTGGACAATGCCGAATACCGAACCCCAGTTGCCACACCCGAGAATGGCGATATTCATTTTTTCCTCCAGAAGATTGTTTTTGGTTCTGTTTTATTTATTAATCTTTTTATATTTGCACGATGGGCAAAGATAATAAGAATACTGATGATTACAATCAGGATTTTTTCACTCAAGCCGGTTTTTCCAAAGAAAATTACCGCAATAGACAATACAAGTGCCGTGATGATTGAAGCGATTGAGACTATATAGGTACTGAAATATATGACCAGCCATACTCCAAGTGCTATTAAAAATTGTCGGGGAACAATCCCCAGTGCCACGCCCATTGTTGTTGAAACTCCCTTTCCCCCTTTAAAGTTGAAAATGGGATTAAATATGTGTCCTATGATTGCACCGGCACCACTAAATGCCGGATAGAGATTGAAAGAGCGTGCAATCACTATTGGTAAAAATCCTTTCAAGGCGTCAAGCAAAAATCCAATAATGAAAAATGTCAAACCAAGAGACCGGCCCAGATTTGTTGCTCCGATATTTCCGCTTCCGGTTCTTTTCAGGTCGACACCTTTTAAGAGAGCTAACAAATACGAGAATGGCACGATGCCGAATAAGATCCCAATGATAAAAGAAAACAAAATATTAGGTATATTCATTTTTTAAATCTCCCAATTAATTCCGTTTTAATAAGTATGGGAACCCCGCAAAATCCAAAATAATCCCTTATTGTATTGCGCAAATATTGAATATAGTTTTCTTTTAATTGAACGGTTGTTTGAACACGAAATTGGGGTGGATTGACGCTTCTCTGAACGATCTTTAAAATTTGTCCATCCGGAGGAGGTTTGAGAGAGTTTGGTAAATCCTTAAGGGTTTTTGAATCTGCCTTTTTGTGGAGTTCTCCATAAACATCAATTATTACCTGAAGTAGCCTATCAATGCCCGCATTCTGTTTTGCCGAAATCAGCACGACAGGAGCAAAATCGACAAACCGGAACGACTCAATAGTAGATTTTACAACCATTTTGTAATCCTTTTTATTCAACAAATCAATTTTGTTTGCTGCAATTATTATTCCCTTCGCCTTTGATAATAATAATGAGGCAATATGGCAATCTTCGTGAACCACACCCTGGGTGACATCAAATATTATTATGCCAATATCAATATAGTCAATTATATGCATCACCCGCATCATTGAATAGAATTCTATCGGTTCTTTTATACGGGAGCGTTTTTTTAATCCGTAGGTATCAATGATTTCAATCTTTTTGTCTTTGAATGAAAACTGGGCATTGACGAGATCCCTTGTTGTCCCTGGTTTTTCATCAACTACTGCCCTCTCTTCTTTTATAATTGTGTTAAGAAGCGTTGATTTACCTGCATTTGGCCTTCCCAAAATCGCAATTTTTATCAACCGGGTGTCTTTTTTTACCTTTACAAATGGTAGTAGTTTTACCGTTGCATCAAGCACTTCACCAAAGCCGATGCCGCCTTCCGCTGAAACTGCAAATGCTTGATTAAATCCCAGTTTATAAAATTCATTGACTAAAGGCAAAATTGATTTATTGTCAACCTTATTTACGAGCAAAAAAACGGGTTTGTTTAATCCACGGAGTAATTCAGCAATTTCCTGATCCGAAGGCATTAATCCAGCCCTGACATCAACAACAAAGTATATCAAATCTGCCTGTTGCAAAGCCAATTCAATTTGATACATAATTTTTTGGGCAAGGATATTTTCTTCGCCTGGAAAGAATCCACCGGTATCGATCAGATTAAATACCCTTCCACGCCATACCACCTCTCCATATACTCTATCCCTTGTGACGCCAGGCGTCTCATGGACTATACTCAATCTTTTTCCGACCAGACGATTGAAGATAGATGATTTGCCAACATTCTTTCTGCCAACGATTGCTACTGTAGCCATAGGAGCAATTCCTTTATTGAATATGGTGAGATGAGATAATTTTTTTCATCCAGATTAAAGTCATCTAAAAATTTTCCATTATCATTTACACAATTTGGCGGAAGGATAATACGGTCGTATTTTTTTTGGATTAATTTTAGCGCATTATATATATCTTTTCCGGTGAGCAACCCCGAGACCGTGACCGTATCACCAAAAAATTTGTTTTTTACTGAGAGAACATCAATTTTGAAATTTTCAGTGGACAACTTTGTTTTTAGTATATTAATATATGGATAGGCGAGCGTACCGGTGACGAAGAGAAATTTCCCTGAACTTTTATTGGGATATTTGATTGAGTTAATCTCATCGAGCAACTGCCTTACCATACCTATTCCATTTTCGTATTGATAAAATTCATCGTAATATTCTTTGTCAGGAATTGACATTCCCGCTATAATAAAGAATTCATCTGCAATATATACAAATCCCTTCTTTACTTTTTTCCTAAAATTACATTGCATTAGATTTGTATCTTTAATAATTTTAAAAGCCAAACTTTTATCTACCCCCGGCACTTTTTTTAAAAATTTTGTTCTACCTACGGGCACGATACCAACGGAAGATACCCCCGGAAATAGGCTGAAAAGTGTGTTAACAGTTTCTTCAATGTTTTTACCGTCTGTTAACCCCGGGATGACGACAATTTGACAATGAATCTGGATATTTCCTGCAATCAGTTTTTTTAATTGGTCAATTATAAATTTGGCTTTTTTATTTTTGAATAATCTCGAACGTAAAGAGGGATTTGTAGTATGAACTGAAACATATAAAGGTGAAAGTCTCAATTTTATTATACGTGCTATGTCTTCGTTGGTGAGATTGGTAAGGCTTAAAAAATTTCCAAAAAGGAAAGAGAGACGATAATCATCATCGCGGAAATATAATTCTCTCCGCAGACCCGCAGGCAAGCCCTTAACAAAACAATAATCACAATCATTCTCACATTTTTTATATCGTGGTTCTTCAAGAACGAGATGTATTTCTTCTCCAGCATTTAAATTTATTATTTTTTTTCTGCCGTTTATTGTGAATACGAAATTTCTTTTTCTTGTGGTGTCATTGTAGAAATAGTAATCAAATATATCATTGATAGAATTCTTGTTAATCGTTAAC
>CBFGJP010000032.1:0-25088 GCA_965649105.1 Caldifarciminota bacterium | reverse complement strand
AATCAATCTTATCCATTCAAGCCTGCCATCAATTTTTCTTTTAAATTCAAACAAATCGTTTTGATTTGTTCTTTACCACATTCAATCTTTTCACCAGATTCTCTGAGATATATATCAAATTTATTATTTTTTAAACCTTTAGGTCCTATTGTTACTCTCACCGGAATGCCGATAAGATCAGCATCATTAAATTTAATTCCAGCGGAAACATCACGGTCGTCAACAATAATTGAAAAATTTGTATCATTTAAATTTTTAATCACATCTTCGCTGATTTTTTTAATTCCTTCATCCTGGGGATTTAAGATCAATAGATAAATATCAAATGGCGTAATAGATATAGGCCAGATGATACCCTTCCCATCACTCTTTTGTTCAACTGCGCATGCCATAATTCTTTCTAATCCTATTCCATAACTTCCCATTACAATTGGTTTTTCTTTTCCTCCAGGGTCAAGAAAATATGCCCCCATACTTGCAGAATACTTAGTGCCTAATTTAAATATATGCCCCAACTCAAGGGCATTTTTAATCTGTAATTCCGCACCACATTTTATGCATCGGTCACCATTTTTTATCTGTCTTATGTTATAGTAACTTTTTACATTTATATTTTTGTTTATATCTACACCCCTAATATGATAATCATTAACATTGGCTCCGGTGACCATACCTTTTGTATCTTTTAGCAATTCATCGGCGATTATGGTTATATTTGAAATGCCCACCGGTCCAAAGAAACCAGGTTCTGCACCAAAGTATTTCTGGATTTCTTCGGAACTGGCAGGTTGATAATCATTACCGATTATTCTTTTCAATTTTTCTTCATTTATTTCATAGTCGCCACGTATAAGAATAAGAATCGGCTCTTTGCCTGGCGCAGTCATAAACATATTTTTTATCAAATTTGATGGTGTCACATTCAAAAACTGACTCACTTCTTCAACCGTCCTTTTATTCGGGGTTAAAACTTTTTCCAATTTGCTGTCAGGAAATGATACATATTTACCAATTCCCTCTGCAATTGCCAGGTTGGAACGGTAATCGCAATTTGGACACATAACAATACAATCTTCGCCGCCTTCTACAATCGCCATAAATTCCTTTGATTCTCCAGTACCCATTAAACCACCCGATGCATCAACAATCACAAAATCCAAACCGCATCTTTTGAATATCCGTGAATATGCCTCACGGTGTAGATTAAAATTTTTATCCAATCCTTCCTCGTCTATATCAAGGCTGTAGGAGTCTTTCATTATGAACTGCCGTGAACGAATAACCCCTCCCCGGGGTCTTGGCTCATCTCGGAACTTTGTTTGAATTTGATACCATATCTGGGGTAAATCTCGATATGAACGAATATGAATACGGGCAATCTCCGTAATTACTTCTTCATGGGTTGGACAAAGACAATAGTACCTGCCTTTTCGGTCTTTCAGCCTGAACATATCATCCCCAAAATCTTGCCACCTACCTGATTCTTCCCAGATTTCCTTCGGTGATAGAGCAGGCATTAAAAGTTCCTGTGCACCAATTCTATCCATCTCTTCACGAATTATTGTTGCGATTTTCATCAACACCCGCCACGCTAGAGGTAGATAGGTATGGATACCCGCACCATGCTGTTTAATAAAGCCCGCACGCAGAAGCAGTTTGTGGTTTTTCAGTTCAGCATCCTTAGGGTCCTCTCTTAATGTTTCAATTAGTGCCTTAGATAATATCATAACTATAAATATAACATAAAATTACAATAAAGTCAAGAGATAGACTATTAAAAATCGATTCCAATGCCTATTTCTGTTTTTAGCGATGGTTCTAAAGGTGATTTCTGCCGCCAGATTTTTTTATTGCCAGCAACTTTTTCTGTATAGATATCTGCTCCTTCGCTGTCAATAAAGATTCCCAGGGTTTTGATATAATCTCTTATCGAACCACGACTCGCAGTGCTTGCATTGCCAATTGTTATGCCACCGTGGGTGATATATTTATCATCACCCTTGAAATCAATAAATAATCCCATTCCATTGGCATTACCGGAACCAAGACTTAAATTGGGTGCATCATAAAGATCATTTCCTTCATAATTGAAGAGAAGACCAAGTGCAAAATCATGCCCCGCACCCTGAGCCATATTTTTCGTTGCAACATATTTATCATCGCCAGTTGAATCGAGTAATGCACCAATGGCGAAATGTGCACCCGCTCCCTGTACATACCAAATCCCATTATATTCATCATTCCCCGAAAAATCGATTAAAAATCCCAGGCCAAACCAGTAACCACAGCCCTGTCCAAATACCCCACAGGTATATTTATCATCACCCTCACCGTCAATCAACATTCCAATTCCACCAGCAAGTGAATGGCCGTCTGAAAAATCTGCTCGGATTCCAAATCCTGTACCCTGGCTTAAACTTACATTATGCTCCGGTGTTTGGAATGATGGATATCTTATTGTATCATCACGAGCATTGTAAATATCGTTTCCAGTTTTATCAATAAGCAACCCCGCACCCTTTACAAAACCAAATCCCTGACATTCTTGAAATCCAGTATATTTATCATTACCGGCTATGTCAGATACAATTCCAGTTCCGAATATTCCCGCCCCTATACCATAATTATTTACATTATATTGATCATCTCCTGATAAATCCAAAATTATTCCCTGCCCCAAAATACCGGTACCCAGACCAAATTTCTTAGCATAATATGTATCATTGCCATTTAAATCGATGACAAAACCATAGCCGGCTATTCCGGTACCGCAACCAACCTCACCTGTATAGTTGTCATTGCCATAATAATCAATGATAATGGAAACCGGGTGCTTTTTATCGGCAATTCCGCCGGATTCATAGGTATCATTACCACCGAAATCGATGATAAGAAGATAGGGGAAAGGTTTGTAAATGTCGTCGTCAATGCCTCCAATAATAACCATACCATATTTTGTTTCAATTTTTATCGTTTTTACAACCCCTTTTTCTTTCATCAAGTCTATCGCCGTTTGCACTACATAAGATAAATCCACAGCGCCCGCCGCAAGTGCCTTTAAGTCGTTATTTATAATCAAATTTTCGATAGCTACGTTTGATAATTCTTCTTCGTCAGTTCCGGTTAAATAACTAATTATTGTATCATACATTTCATCTGATAAATGTTTAATTCCTTTATCACGCCAATTTATAGAATTTTTTATTTCAGTTAGTAGCAGGAATAAGCCAATTTTGAGGAATTCGGGAATTTCATTTATCATAATACTATCGCACCCGTAAAAATTTTGTAAAAGATTTAAAAATGCAGTATCAAGGGAATCCTGTTTTGGTATTGATTTTACTAAAATATCATTCTGTCTTTCGAGAAATCCTCTTCTAACACCTTCATCAATCCTTGCCCATGAAAAATAACTTATTGCCCATAAAGAGTCCGCGTTATTTAATATTGTGTGCGACATGGTTCTCGTGTAATTATCTAACTTCAGAGGATTATCAATAAATTGGTCGAATAACTTTAAGCGGAATTCGCCATATCCGTAAAATTCTAAGTCAGTCTTGTCAATTTTCAGACTGCTGGGAGTAATTCCAATTGTTTTCGAGACCTTGCCAAAGATTTCTCCGATGTTGGAATAACCGGCGAGTAAAAATAGATTGCCGATAAAAAAGACAAATATTTTAAATTTCAGATTCACCATTTTAGCTCCTTTCTGCTTCTTGGGATTAGGGTAAAATTTTAATTTTACGAAATTATCTTTATCAAATTATATTGAAAAATTTTTCTTTATCAAGGGTATTAATTCCTTAAGGGCTTTTATATTTAGTCTTGTTTGCATTTTATAACCAATAAATACGCAATTTGATGTTTTTGCAGTTTCTAAATCGGTTGGCGTATCACCAACGAAGATTAGCTCATTTGTTTTTACTTTCAACTTCTTACACGCTTTTATCAACATTTCCGGATCAGGTTTTGGTTTTTTAACATCATCAGCGGTTATAACCACATCTAAAAGTCTTTCAATGCCTGATTTTTTTATTTCTAACCTGGTAATGTCGCGGTGTGAATTTGTGATACAACCAATCTTTAGATTACAGGATTTTAGATTCTGTAGAGTAGTTTGTGCGTAGGGGTTGACTTTCATATACTTAATGAATTTTGAGAAATTTTCCGAAAAATATTTAATAACTTCATTAATTTTTACTCCCGGCATAAATATCCGCACATCTTCTTCTGTGCTTTTCCCCCAATTTTTTGCAAATGTTTTCAAATCTACCGGTGCATAACCAAAATGTTTTAATGTTTGATTAAAGAGTTGATACCAGAGTCTGTATGTGTCAACAAGAACGCCATCAAGGTCAAAAAGTATTGCTTTGATTGTGGGTCGTTTTCCATTAATTTTCATAAGTCTGTATTTTATGCCATTATTTGATTTAGTCAAGTCAAATAGTAATCGTTATTCCCCTAACTCCTTTTTGCTTCCCACCTTTTCAATATTGACACACTGGATTTATTGAATAATATTATTAATGTTTCTGATACTTTTGCTGCTTGCGGTTGCACCCTGTCTTTTTCTTTTCTGGTATTTTTCCCACCGCGATAAATACGAACCCGAGCCCAAAAGATATATAATTGGGGTATATATTTTTGGTGCTCTGATGGTTCTTCCTGGATTGATAATAGAAGGGTTGTTTGCACCGATATTTGATTCAATACCTTATAATATCCTTAATGCCTTTTTAACCGCATTTGCTCTTGTCGCGCCGACTGAGGAAGTTTTAAAGTTTTTAGCCATCAAATTGTCGATATACAACAATGTTGAATTTGATGAAGTTATGGATGGGATCGTTTATTGTGTCGCATCATCACTCGGTTTTGCTACAATCGAGAACATTTTTTATGTTTTTAAATATGGAATTGGAACAGGATTTTTGAGGGCATTTCTCTCGGTGCCGGCACACGCTTTTTTCGGTGCGTTGATGGGTTATTATATTGGAAAGGCAAAATTGGATAAACCGAGAGAAAAAAATTTGATATTTAAGGGCGTATTATTTGCAATCCTGGCCCACGGACTATTTGATTTTTTGTTATTTACAAAAACAATGCTTGCGCTTATCGTAATAATCGTTGTAATAACACTCGGATTTTTTACAAAAATTAATTTAAAGAAGGCAGAAATTCAAAGCAAATCAAGATTAGATAGTAATAAATCCATCACCAGTTGATGTAGTAAGTCAACCCACCGCCTACCATTTCTATGCCAATTCCTTTTGCAAAGTAGAGGTATCGATAGTGACAATCAACAGAGATGGATTTGCCGAAATATATTGATAATCCACCAAAGCCTGCCACGGTTGCCCGTGGTGAGGAGCCTTCAAAATATTCATTCAATTTTTGATTATATGCAGCATCTTTCATCTCCATTGCGGGATTATAGAACAGAATATTGCCTTCTAAACCGAAAAATGGAGCAAGAAAAAAACTACCGAGTCTGGGTGCAACATTAATTCGTAGCCCGACGCCGGGTACCATTTTATTTTTAATTGCATCGTTTATTACTAAGGCACAGGGTTCAATGAGCATAAACGGAAGGGCTTCGGCAGAAATATGAAATTCGACAGAGTAGTTCATTTTATTTATTGAATCATAGTTTTGGAGAGAATAATCTTGATGATATTCACCAAAACTACTTAAGCCAATGCCAAATCTTCCTGCCAGGGCGAAGATAATAGGTATGGAAATTGATAAAATAATTTTTTTCATTTTTCTCTCCTTGTTGCTATTTTTCATATAATGCAAATTTTGTGCCAATTCTTTGAGACTTAAGTATCGTAATGTAATAAGATTTTTAATAAAAGAAATTCTTATATTGCACAAAAATATAATATGTTGTATTATGGTATAATGGTTTGGTTGGCAAATTTCAGAATTTTATACGACTTATTTCTTTCGCTATGCCAGTATTCTCGTCAAAATCAATGATAACTCCGTTTGCCACAATATTTTCTGTTGCTACTTTGAACTTCTGGGGTAAATGGAGGATAAATTGGTTTATTATTTCTTCCTTTCTCACGCCGATTATTGAATCCATTGAGCCAACCATCCCAGCATCGGTTATATAAGCGCACCTTTTATTAAGTATCTGCTCATCCGCTGTTTGAACATGGGTATGGGTGCCGATTATACCGGTTGCATAATCACAAAGATATAGGGCAAGTGCCCTTTTTTCACTCGTGGCTTCGGCATGAAAGTCAATAAAGATATTTTTCGTTTGTTTTTGCAGTGTTTCGATTATTCTTTTGCCTGTTTTGAACGGGTCATCAATCGGTTTCATAAAAACCCTTCCTTCAAGATTTATTACCCCGATTTTAATGCCCATTTTTTCAAAGATATTAAATCCTTTTCCCGGGACACCTTCGGGATAGTTAGCGGGCCTCAAAAGTCTCGATTCAGAATCAAGATATTTATAAATTTCTTTATATTTCCATATGTGATTGCCGCTTGTGATACATTCAACCCCATAATTAAAGATTTCTTTTGCGGTCTTCTCTGTTATTCCTATACCACCAGCAAGATTTTCTCCCTGGGCAATGGTGAAGAATATGCCTTCTTTTTTTATTAATTCGGGCAGGGATTGGGCAATCTTCTTTCTTCCTGGTTCACCGATTATATCGCCAATAAAAAGGAGTTTCATAATCATTATTCTATATATTTTTCCCCTGATTTCAACCTTTTATTAAAATTGTTGGTGGTTTAATAACTATATCATAACTTTTAAAGTCCTGCAAATTTATGTTTCAAAAACCCAAGTGGAATGAGATTAACAAGGCATTGACTTGAGAAATTTTCTGGTTAGAATGGAATATGCCTTTATTAAATGACTTGATTGAGAAGCTCCAGTGGCTTCCGGGTATTGGGAAAAAAACCGCCCAGCGTCTTGCTTTTTTCCTTCAAAAAATGGAAGTTGAGCGTGTTAAAGAACTCACCGATGCAATCTTAAAAGCACGGCTTGAATTGAAAGAGTGCTCAATCTGTCATAATCTTGGTGAAACCGATCCTTGTGAAATATGTTCTGCACCTAATCGCGATAAGGAAATAATTTGCATAGTTGAACAACCCGCCGATGTGATGGTGATCGAAAAGATTGGTGAATATAAAGGTTTATACCATATCCTACATGGCGTAATATCGCCTATTGATAATGTGGGACCAGAAGATTTAAGGATCAAGAGTCTATTAGAAAGGATAAGAAATAATAAGGTGCGTGAGATTATAATCGCAACAAATCCCACCACCGAAGGTGATGTTACCGGCCTCTATATTGCGAAATTACTCAAACCACTGAACATAAAGGTTACCAGGATTGCTCGGGGGCTCCCTACGGGAAGTGACCTTGGACTTGCCGATGGGACTACAATACTTCGAGCATTTGAAGGAAGAAGTGAATTATAAATATTTATTGACACAGCAAATTTTTTAGATATAATTTCCAATGGCTAAGAAAACACCTTTTTATGAAAAACATTTGCAATGTAATGGTAAGATTGTTGAATTTGCAGGATTTTTTATGCCCATACAGTTTGAGGGTATAATTCCTGAACATGAAACTGTGCGCAATGGGGTGGGTGTATTTGATGTCTCCCATATGGGTGAAATAGAAATTACCGGTCCCGATAGAATTAAGTTTGTCAATTATATTACTACCAATGATGTCTCAAAACTTGCCCTCAATCAGGTTCAATATTCAGCGATGTTATATCCAGATGCCGGCATTGTGGACGATCTTTTAGTCTATAACCTTAAAGACCGGGTATTACTCGTTGTGAATGCAGCAAATACAGATAAGGATTATCAATGGATTTTGGAGAATAAAAAATTCAATGTTGAGATAAAAAACTTGAGCGATGACATAGGACAACTTGCGATCCAGGGACCAAAGTCAGAGTTATTGCTCCAGAAGGTTGTTGATTTTGAACTTGGACAATTGAAATATTACTGGGCGGTGGAAACGAAGATCAAGGGTATTAATGTTTTGCTTTCGCGAACCGGTTATACGGGGGAAGATGGTTTTGAAATTTATATGTCGGCGCGTGATGGAGTGAAGATCTGGGATATTGTTTTCGAGGCGGGCAAAGAATTTGGTGTCAAGCCGATCGGTCTGGGAGCAAGGGATACCCTTAGATTTGAAATGAGATATTGTCTTTACGGAAATGATATTGATAAGTCAACGAATCCGCTTGAAGCAGGATTAGGATGGATTGTTAAGTTTGACAAGGGTGATTTCATTGGTCGAGATGCTTTACTTAAGATTAAAGAATCCGGGGTAAAAAGAAAACTTGTCGGATTTGAAGCGCTTGGCAAAGGGATCCCCCGTCCCCATCAGAAGATTGCTATTGACAGTAATGAGATAGGGTTTGTAACATCAGGCACATTTTCTCCATCTTTAAAGAAGGGTATTGGAATGGGATATGTTATGACAGAATATTCTGAGCCTGGAACAAAATTATTTATAATGGCAAAGGAGCCTATCCCGGTTGAAGTAATAAAAGGACCTTTTTACAAAAGAGGAACTCATAAATAAGGAGGTTAAATGGCAAATATCATTGAAGGATTGAAATATACGAGAGAACATGAATGGGCAAGGATTGAAGGCGATATTGCAATAACCGGTATTACTGACTATGCCCAGTCAGAGCTCTCGGATATTGTGATGGTTGAGCCCCCCAAAGTGGGAACCAAAGTAAGGGCGGGTGATGCAATTGGAACAATTGAAGCAGTCAAGGCAGTGAGCGACCTTTTTGCTCCACTCAGTGGTGAGGTCATCGAAGTGAATGAAAAGGTGATAAAAGAGCCGGGTATAATAAACAAGGATCCTTATAATGAAGGATGGATATATAAAATCAAGTTAAATAATCCTGCGGCTGAAATTAACAACCTTTTATCCGCAGAACAATATAAAGAATTGATTGCAGGACACTAATGCATTACTTACCGTTAACACCCGAAGACGAGAAAAAGATACTAAACCGGCTTGGTGTCGGTTCATTTGAAGATCTTATTAATAAAATCATTCCTTTAGAAATACAGTTTAAAGGAAAAGTTGGCTTACCCCCTGCGGTATCTGAGCTTGAGGTTCGTAAAATATTACACAATATTGCGGGAATGAACCATAGCACCTATGATTGTATTTCTTTCCTGGGTGCGGGTGTATATGATCATTATATTCCAGCGATCGTTGATAGTATCACATCACGGAGTGAATTCTATACAGCATATACCCCTTACCAGGCGGAAGTTTCACAGGGCACACTCCAGACAATATTTGAATACCAGAGTGTGATATGTGAATTGACAAAGATGGAAGTTGCGAATGCCTCAATGTATGATGGCGGTTCCGCGCTTGCTGAAGCCTGCCATATGGCATGTTCAATAAATAATAGAAAAAAAATCATACTTGCTGAGCTAATTCATCCATTTTATCAAAAAGTTGTGAGAACTTATACCAAAGAATGCGGAGTAGAAATCGTAATTGCGCCTCAAAAAGATGGGATTACCGATATTATTGAACTCGAAAGATTGATTGATGATGATACTGCCTGTGTGGCAATTCAACATCCAAATTTCTATGGCATCCTTGAATATCCACAAGAAGTAGCTGAATTAACGCATAAAAAAGGCGCTTTATTGATTAGCGTAGTTGATCCATTATCCCTTGGTATTCTCATTCCACCCGGTGATTATAATGCAGATATCACAGTGGGAGAAGGACAGGGAATGGGAATAGCCCAGGGTTTTGGTGGCCCATTACTGGGAATATTTGCTACAAAGATGGAATTTGTTCGATTTATGCCCGGTAGGGTTGTGGGTGAGACTACTGATGTAGAAGGAAAAAGGGGATTCGTGCTTACCCTTCAGACCCGTGAACAACATATAAGAAGAGAGAAGGCAACTTCCAATATCTGTACAAATGAGGCATTGTGTGCATTGAGTTCATTGATCTATTTATGTGCGCTTGGAAAGCAAGGAATTGTGGAAATCGGCAATCAATGTTTCGCAAAAAGTCATTATCTCTATGAACGTTTGAAAAAAGTAAAAGGAATAAAGCCAATTTATAATAAAGAGTTCTTTAAAGAGTTTGTTGTTCAAACCGATAAAAATGCCCGGGAGATTGTTGACAAACTTCTGGAATACAAGATATTCGCTGGTGTTCCTTTATCTATTTTTGATAAAAATTTAGAAAAGCAAATTTTGATTGCCGTAACCGAGAAGAGGACAAAGGAAGAACTGGACAGATTTGTAGATATACTGGCAAAGATAATTTGACACGAAAAAGTTAGATTCTTTTATACTGCAATTTACTAATCTTGACAAAGGGGTTATTTTAATCTATAATCAGTTGTGTTTTTATGGTTATTTCTTCTTTCGGCCAATCAGATTGATATTGATACAGCGTTTGTTGATTCGACTCAAGCCCGGCAATACGAAACGCCCACGATAATATATTTCGGCACCACGGGTTCACTTGATAGTTCTTTAAATCAGAGCCGGAGATTTGAACCTATAAGTTTTTTATCTGGATTTTCTGATATTGCCTATAATTCTCCTTTTTTGTGGTGGGAAAAATCCTATACAAGTAATTTGTTGAGTCCATATCCTTATAATATTTTAATCAATGCCCATTATTTAAGTCATTATTTTTTTAAGAATTTCAATTTTTCATTCTTTCCAATCAATTTTATAAGCTTTGTTGCTTTGACTGAGAAATATACCAATTCAGGCGTAAAAACCATTGATTTAAATACGAAGGTTAACAAATATACCCTGCCCTATTCCTATCTTTATTTTACGCTATTTGGTTTAAATACGATTTACAATATTGATTTTACCCGAGCCCTCACAAATTCCACTGGTTTTTATCTCGGGGGACTTTACTCCCGGTATTACAAAAGTTCAGAAAGCCTATATCTACGTACGAATGCTGGATATGCCAACATTTATTGCAATCAAATTATTCCTATACGTCTGGATATTATCATAACGAAAAATTCTTACGATACAATAATAAATTCAGAGTTCAGCGATGTAACATTGACTGCGGGTAAAGATTTGTACAAATTCCTAATTTTCCGGACCGCAAATAAATTTTCTGATGTTTCAAGGAAAAATCAAATTTTAACCTACGGAACACAGCATAAGTTTTTATTTAGTATAGGTGATGTTGAAAATATCTTTGAAGCAAGGGCTTCAATCGACCAGTTTACTCCGGGTAAAATACAAAATAAAAGTATAATCCTTTCTCAGAACACAAACTATAAATTTAATAATTTAGTTACTGGGGTCGGTTGTAATATTGATTATGCATCGGATAAAATCTATTTCGAACCGGCTGGAAGGTTGAATTTCCAGATTTTTAATGATGCCCAAATATTTTTTAGGACTGCATTATTTAACGAAAGGGCTGATTTTATTACCAAATACGGTAATGAAAAATTCTTTACGAAAACTATAAATATTATCGGCAACCCGGATATCAATGATGAAAACCATTTCCACCAAGAAATTGGTTTAGTATTTAAAAATTCAACCATTAATTTTTATAATACAAGTATCAAGAACAAAATAATTTATCAACCCGAGAGTAATGAGAATTATTCGGCAATTAATGTTGATGATGCAATAACAGGGCTGGAAGGCATTATTTTTTCTCCAGTGATTGGTGGTTTTTCGGTGCGGGTAGTTTGTCATTATCTAATCAATGAACGGATTCCATCAGAACTGCCCGATTATTTTGTAAGATTCACTTTGGATTGGCAAAGAAAAACCGAGCGTTTAGTTATAAATATATACACAAAATTTGATTATGTGGATGAACGATATGGTTTATCGGGTAACCACTACGAGCCCTTTTTTGCGATTTCTTCGCTTCTGAGTTTAAAATTTTTGACCCTTAATCTTGGTGTAGTTATTGATAATTTAACAGATGTAAGACCGGCCGATTTCCCCAACATGATGCGGAGATACGGGCTGGAGCTAAAATGGGAATTCTGGGATTGATATGTTTATATTGAGAATTGATGACCGTTTGATCCATGGCCAGGTGGTGGCAGGATGGGCAAGACCTTTGGGTATTGAAGAACTGGTTATCGCATCAGATACAATCAGTAAGGATGCCTGGGTATGTAATGCCTACAGGCTCGCGGTGCCTGAAAATATATCTTTCCATTGTTATGATATTAAGGATTGTGTTCAACACTTGAAAGATGGCATTGACAAAAAACGGGTTATGATCGTAGTTGAAAAACCAGTTGATGCATACAATCTTGTGCAGAACGGGCTTAAGGTTAATGAAATTTATATTGGCGGTCTGGGTTATCGTGAAGGTGCAAGGTCGATTGTGTCATACATATACCTTACACCTGAGGATATAGAATTTCTGGCAAAGCTTCATGAATTGGGTATAAAAATAATTGGCAAACAACTTCCTAATTCACAGCCAGTTGATGTTATTAAAAAGTTAACAGGAGTTTAAATGATCAAACTTGCATTATATATCCATAATCATCAACCTGTAGGCAATTTTGACTATGTATTTGAATTTGCCTATGAACATTCTTATTTACCCTTAATAAAGACACTTTTAAGATATCCAAAGGTCAAGTTTGGGATTCATAATTCGGGTACCCTGTGCGAGTGGATAGTAAAAAATCATCCAGAATATTTGGACTATCTAAGAGAAGCGGTGAATAAAAATCAAGCAGAGATTCTCGTTTCTGCTTTTAGTGAACCCATACTTTCTTTGATACCATTCAGGGATGCTTTAGAACAGATAAAATATTTCAAAGATTATATTTATAATTTATTGGGGGTAGCAACTCCAGGACTATGGTTGACCGAACGGGTCTGGGAACCTGGTTTGATACCGTTACTTGTGGATGCAGGTATTGATTATACCTTACTTGATGATACACACTTTCTCTACGCCGGTTTGAGTGAAGATGATTTAAAATCATATTTTATCACTGAAGACAATGGTAAAGTGTTAAGAATATTTCCTATATCAATGAAATTGAGATATTTGATCCCCTTTCATCCGGTAGATGAAGTAAAAAATTATTTAAAAGAAGAGGGGAGACGAGCGAACGATATGTTAAAGGTTCTTGGTGATGATGGGGAAAAATTTGGTGTTTGGCCTGGAACATATAATTGGGTATACAAAGAACAATGGCTGGAGAAGTTTTTAGATTTTGTCAGTAATGAAGAGTGTGTTGAGACTGTCCACTTGAAAGATATTATTAAAAAAGAACCCCCGGCGGGACGAATTTATATACCAACGGCATCCTATGAGGAGATGGGTGAATGGGTTTTACCATTGAACGCGGGTAAAAATTATGCTGAATTGAAAAGAAATGTTGATCATAAATTTTACCATTTGATTCATGGTGGTTATTTTAAAAATTTTTTAACTCGTTATTCGGAAGCAAATTTAATGCATAAGCGAATGCTCTATGTGTCAAAAAACTTAAAAGACGAAATTAGCGCAAAACTTAGCCTCTGGCGTGGACAGTGTTCTTGTGCATACTGGCACGGAATTTTTGGGGGTCTATATTTGCCACATTTAAGAGAAGCAGTTTATCAGAATCTTATTGAGGCAGAGTCTCATAATATCAAAGTGGGGTCGGAAAGATTAGATATTGATACTGATGGAAATGATGAGCTCATTTTAAGCACTAATCATCTTTTCTGTATAATCAAACCTGATACCGGAACAATGATAGAGATCGATGACCGTAAAAGGCTCAAAAATTTATTGAATTACCTGAACAGGCATAAGGAAAAATACCACGAATTAATTCCTCAAGCCAAGGATGAAGAAGGGGTAAAATCAATTCATGAGGTTGTGCGGTCAAAAGGAAAAGACCTTGATAAGTATCTCATATACGATAAATATGAGCGCGGATTTGGTCTTGATCACAAAATAGATGGAATTCCAACCAAAGAAGATTTTTACTTTCAAAAAAATCTTGGAGAAATTATTAACTATCAGTTAATCGAATATAAAACATTTGAGTTTATTTTCTTTAACAGCAGTTTGAATCTGAAGAAGAGTATAAAGATTGATGATAAGACACCAATGATTCAATTGAACTATGAAGGAGAGGCAAAGAACTTGGGCGTGGAGTTTTCAATGGGGATTTTTAATCCTGATTTAAAAATTAATAATAAATACAGTCTTTATGAACTGCAGGAAATTCCGGAAATAGATTATTTCAATATCGAAGGCAATAATTTTCCACCGGTAAAATTCTCCGCGTCAGAGAAATTTATTTTGTTAACCTATCCGATCGAAACGATCTCTTCAAGTGAATCGGGTTTTGAAAAGATATTTCAGGGATTTGCAATGCTCCTAATTTTTTCCAATCCGCCGGAAATAAAAATAGAGTTATGATAGTCATTTTATTAACTTTACTCGGCGCCTTAATTCTTCTTGATAAGTATGCGATTGGCGAATTTGGTATAGCGCAACCGATTGTTGCTGGAACAATAATCGGGGCATTTTGTGGAGATGTACGGATTGGTATATTTATCGGTGCAATGTTTCAGATGATCTTTCTTGCTAATCTCCCCATTGGAAAAGATGTACCACCGGATGCCCAGGCAGCGGGTATCGCTGGTTGCGGTTCTTATTTTTTATTAAAGAATGCAAATCAGAACGAACCTAATTTGATGATAATTCTTCTTATTGGTATTCTCGTTTCGGTTATGGGAAACTATCTTGATATAATTGTGCGCCGTATGAACGAAGTTTTGTTCTACCGTTTTTTAAGGGACAATAAAAAATTGTATATTTGCCATTTTGCTGGTATTCTTACGGCATTTCTCAGGGGTATTGTATTACTGTTGCCCATATTCGCGTTGGCTAACCTGATAAGATTGTCAATCCCGGGTACAACCTTTAATAAAGAATTTTTATATATCGTTATCGTCTCCCTCGGTATCGCCAATGGCATGTATTTGTATTTTAAGAGGCAATCTTTCTATTTTTTTGTCATCGGGGTAATATGCGCATTGGTTTATTTCGTCTTTTAAAGTTATTTTTTGCCAGCTTATTCTTGCAGGCTTCCTGGTCTTTCCATTCAATGCAATCCCTCGGATTCTTGGTTATTGCAATGATGGGCATAGATAAGAAAAAGAATGAGTTTCTTCTTCAGAACAGTCGGACATTTTTCAATACCCATCCCTATATGGCTGGTTTTATTATTGGCGCGGTCTTGAAGACCCTTGATAAAGAAAATAATCTGGCAGATTTAAAAAAACATATAATGGTTAGCCAGTCGGCATTTGCATCCTTTGGTGACACACTATTCTGGCAGACAATAAGGCCCGCACTGTTAGTAGTTGCTATTATCACCGGCATAAAATATGGACTTATTGGGCCCTTAATTTTTCTATTATTTTATACCACGATTAATATCTATTTTCGTTTTTACGGATTTGTTACCGGTTATGAAATGGGTTGGGATGTTATTTACATATTGAAAGGTAAAAAATTACATACAATGCAGAGGATATTTGAATCAATTGGTGCATTTTCTATTGGCTTGATGCCCGTTGTTCTCGGAAGGGGGCTTAATCTTTTATTTTTAGTTCCGCTTTCAGGTATTTTTCTTATTCTTTTGTGGAAAAGAGTGGCACCGATTTTAATCTTGACTTTTGTCTTTATTTTGATAATAATTAATCTGATATTTTTATGATAAAAGAGACGATAACAATCCTTAATGAAAATGGTTTGCATGCCTTGCCGGCATCCAGGTTTGTTAAACTTGCCGAGAAATTTAAGAGCAAGATAGAACTGGTAAAGGATGGGATAAAGGTAAATGGTAAATCAATTATGGGGATACTGACTTTGGCCTGTGAAAAAGGAGCGCGTGTGATTTTGATATGTAATGGTGAGGATGAAAAAGAGGCTTTTAATGCCTTAAGGCAGATACTTGAAGGGCAGGATTGATGCCAAAAGAGAAAATACTCCATGGTGTGCCTGCTTCCAAAGGTGTAGCCATTGGGAGGGCATTTTTATATGAGGTAAAAAAGACCGAGGTATTTCAGACACCAATCCTATCCGTCTATCTTAAAGATGAGGTTATGAGGTTCGAAAAAGCAATAGCAAAAACAAAAGAAGAATTGCATAAGATTAAAGAACAGATTAATAAGGAAATTGGAGAAGATTTTGGTCAGTTTCTTGATGCCCAGATTATGATGCTTGAAGATGAAACGATAATTGAGTCGGTAAAACAGCGTATATTTAATGAAAAGAAAAATGTAGAATATATCTACAATGAAGTTATAAGCGAGTATGCCAAAAAACTTGGTGAAAGCAAAAACTTGTATTTCAAAGAAAGGGTTGTTGATATATATGATGTTGGAGAGAGGGTATTAAAAAATCTTCTGGGTGTTTCTCATACATCGGTCCTCGAGGCGCCGCCAGGCTCAATAATAGTAGCGCGTGATATACCGCCCTCAGAGGCAACACTTATCAATCCCAAAAATGTGGTTGGTATTGCGATGGAACTCGGTGGCAGGACATCACATACGGCAATTACAGCGCGGGCACTTGAAATACCGGCGATTCTCGGTATCGGTGAAATTATAAATAAGGTTCAAAATGGGGATAATATAATTGTTGATGGAGAACGGGGCATTGTTATTGTCCATCCGAGTTCGGGAAGGATAAATTTTTATGAAGAACAGAGAAAAAAGAATCAACAAATCGCAAAGGCTCTTTTGCCGGTCTGTGAATTATCACCTGAAACAAGGGATGGAAAACATATAGATATTTCAGCAAATATTGAGTTCTTTGCTGAGGTCCAACATGCGATTAAATATGGCGCAGTTGGGATAGGGTTATTTAGAACCGAATTTTTATATCTTGCGCGGCGTGGCAGCCCATCCGAAGAAGAACAATTTAGAGTATATGATGCACTGGCAAAAAAGATTAAACCTCATCCGGTGATAATAAGAACTTATGACCTTGGTGGAGACAAATTATTTTCTGATTATCGTGAGGCAAATCCATTTTTGGGGTGGCGGGCAATTCGGGTTTGTCTACAGGAAACTGAATTTTTTAAAACTCAGATTAGGGCAATTTTGCGTGCCTCAGTCAACAAAAATATAAAGATTATGTTTCCAATGATTTCAACTTATGAAGAAATAAAACGTGTAAGACTGATATTTAACGAGGTAAAACAAGAACTTAAATCCAAGAAAATAGAGTTTGATGATAGTATTCAACTCGGAATTATGGTTGAAACACCTTCAGCCGCCTTGATGAGTCAATTTCTGGCTCGAGAAGTTGATTTTTTCAGCATTGGCTCAAATGATTTAACCCAATATACCCTCGCGGTTGATCGGGGAAATGAACGGGTCAGCCAGCTTTTTGACCACTTCCATCCAGCCGTTTTACAATTGATAAAGGTAACAATCGCCTCCGGCCACAATAATAATATCTGGGTTGGATTGTGTGGCGAGCTTGCTGGTGATCCATTGGCCATTCCACTTCTGGTAGGGCTTGGTATTGATGAATTATCAATGACTCCTTCTTCGATACCAAAAGCAAAACTCGTTTTGCGAACTCTCACATTATCTCAATGTAAAGAGATTGCTGAGGAGGCGTTGAACTTCAGAACTGCCCTCGAGGTGAAAAAATTCTTAAGCAGGGTGGTGAGAAAGAAATTTCCGGGCATTGAGGATGTGGTGAAATGAGAGATATGCGCGAGATAATATACTCTTTACCCGAACAGATTAATTTGGGTATAAACCTTTTCAAGTATGCCTGGAGTGAAGAATTAGATAAAAATATTCTATCAAGAAAATTCGAGAAAGTATTGATATGCGGTATGGGCGGATCGGGCATAATTGGAAATATCGTTTCCGTCCTTTATCCGGAATTGAATGTTATTGTTAACAAAGATTATCAAATTCCTGACTATATTGGTAAAGATACACTGGCAATACTCGTGAGTTATTCGGGCAATACCGAAGAGACACTAAATAACTACAATATTTTGAGAAAAAGGGGGGTTGCGATTGTTTCGCTTTCTTCCAATGGGAAATTATTAAAGAATAGGGCATTTTTGAAGATAAAAATACCTACCGGATTTCCGCCCAGGGGTGCCTTAGGATATTTATTTACACCAATACCGATCTTGCTTTATCGGATTGGTTTAATAAAAAAAGATCCTGAGAATAAATTGATTAAATTATCAGCGTATTTAAAAAACCAGGCAGGTTCGCTTGAAAAAAAAGCAAAGGCTTTAACAAAATTATTTACTGGCAAACTTCCAATCATATATGCAAATTCGAACACCGCCGAAGTCATTGCTAAGAGATGGCAGTGCCAGTTGAATGAGAATTCAAAGGTTTTATGCCACATAAATATTATTCCTGAAATGAATCACAACGAGATTGTGGGTATTGGTAGACCAGGATATCTGAACAAAAATTTAGTTGTGATATTCATAAACGACCCTGATGCCTTCGTGCGCAACAAACTAAGGGTAAAGATAATCAAGGAGATAATTCACCGAGAGATAGATTCATTAAAATTCATTGAAATTAACCTTTTTGGTGACAATGCACTTGAACGGGTTTTTTCAACAATAATGCTGGGCGATTTTATTTCCTATTATCTTGCTTTAAAAACCGGCGTTGACCCATTACCCGTCCAAAGAATCGATTACCTCAAAGACAGATTATCAAAATCCAGGTAGTTAACTCTCCTTCAATTTAAATTCAATCTGTCTGACGACCCAGACTCGAACAAGTTTATCCCTCTGTTTTGCTGGTGCAAATTTAGATTGTTTTGCAGCCGCAACTGCCGATTCATCGAGCATTAGATTACCGCTCGATTTTATGATTTCAACAGCAATCACACTGCCATCAATATCAACGAGCATTTTGACCACAACTTTACCTTCAATGCCGGCTTTAGCCGCCAGCGGTGGATAAGTTGGTGCGGGCATTGATATTGGCTGTGGTTTGATTTCTACCCGGTAATATGGAATCACCTCAATATCTGGACCGGTAGGGGCGGTGGAAATGATGTTTTCAACGAGATTGGTAGGATTTATTGTTTCAACACCGTCATCAGGGTTGGTTGCAGGGGTTACTGCGGGAGGTGGTTTCGGTCTTGTAACATTATCGATCGGTTCTATCTGCTTGTCAATTTGTATTGTGATTTCATCGATTAAGTCAACCACTTCCTGCTTTAACTTATATGGTTCGGGTTCAGCATAGGGAAGAGTGAGGAAAAATACGATTAACAGACCAATTGTGATTAGAAAACCTGCTCTTATATAAACTCCATACATCTTCTTATGGTCGCGCATTTTAACCTCCTTTGCTATTTATTATTACAATGGCGGGGAAAAAATATTCCTGAGGTTTTATTTGAATTAATAATTTTTCAACACTTTTTCACCTGTCGAAAAAGTGTTGATTTTTGTCGTGGCTGTGCAGGGTAGTTTTATTTCGATTTTGTGTATCCTACCGGAATTATATAAAGTGGTTCCTCTTCTTCTAATTTTAGTATTTTTTTAATTTTTTCATCATCAAATGCACCAACGGGTACTGAACCGAGCCTAAGAGCAACTGCTTCCAGATGGATATTCTGGGCACAGTGTCCGACTTCGTTATTGATGTAACGATAAGCCCTTTCTCCATATCGCCGGGCAGTGCGATTATAAACTGCGGTGATGACGATCACAATCCCGGCATCGGCTATGAACATCTGACTCAATGCTGCTTTTGCAATCTCCTTTCTGATATCCCCGTCAATTTCTTTTTTTAACTTGTGTCCATCAGGAATATAACGAAAAAGTCCATCTCTTTTAGCAACAAAGATTTCCAGGGGATAGGTCGCACCCGCCGAAGGAACTGCACGTAATTCTCTTACCGAATCAGTTATTCCCTGGGCAGACCATAATATGTTGGAAATCTGCTGTAGCGAGAGTTCTTTATTTTCAAAATTCCTTACGGAGCGCCTTTTTTGAATACACTCTTCTAATGAGACATTCGTAAATTGTGGTTTAGGTAAGTCTACCATTTCTCCTCCTTTAGTGATGAGAACCAATGAGAGTAAGTTTATAATAAACATTCTACCTCGTTATTGATAAATTCTATTCAAAATTCTTGCTGTATTACAGTGAATTTCAACAGTATCTTCAAGTTCCTGGGCATAACCACCACCTAACACTACAATAATTGGTAATTTGCTGTTATAAGCGCAGGTAATAACAAGCTCATCTCTTTTCATAAGTCCTTCAATCGATAGTCTCAAATTTCCTAACTGGTCAAACATATAAGGGTCAGCACCGGCAAGGTATATGACAAATTCCGGATTAAATTCATTGAAGATTTTTTGCATTGCGTATTTGAGTTTTTCAAGATATTCATCATCACCAACATTCAAATCAAGTCCAATATCCAGGTCAGATTTTTCTTTTACAGGATATAGATGCTCTTGATGGATTGAGAATTTAAATACCCTGCTATCATTCTGGAAAAATCTTGCGGTACCATTACCCTGATGAAGATCACAATCAATCACGGCAATTTTTTTAATTCCTTCTTCAAGCAATTTGACCGAAGCAAAAACGACATCATTGAGATAGCAGAATCCCTCGGCGTGGTCAGCAAAGGCATGGTGAAGTCCCCCACCAATATGAAAACATGCACCATACTGGAGGGCAAGTTTTCCTGCAAGATATGAACCACTGCATGCTAACATTTGCCATTTTATAATATCAGCTTCCACCGGCAACTCTGAACGCCAGGTTCTGAAAGTTGTCCTTGAGTTTATCAGGTCGTCAAAATATTCGGGAGTGAGAATCTTCTTTAAATCGGCTGGGTCCGGCATCTCTGGTTCAAATAGGTTATTATCGGTGATCAGCCCCTCTTTTTTTAAGGCTTCATAAATTAGCCGATACTTCTCAGTTGGAAAGATATGTCCTTTTAAATCAACACAATATTTTGGTGAATACACAAATTTCACTTGATAATGACTCCTTCAATTTTTAATAATTTCCTTTTTAATTCAACATTGCCGCCAAAGCCACCGATTGAGCCGTCTGACCTTATAACCCTGTGGCAAGGAATTATAATCGGGAAGGGGTTATGTGCGAGCGCCTGCCCAACTGCCCTTGCACCCTTAGGTGTATTTGATTTCTTGGCAATAGAACCATAAGATTCAACTTTGCCTTTTGGTATATTTTTGGTAAGTAAGAGTATTTTTCTTTGAAAACTTCTCAAACGGGATAAATCAAGAAGCCCTAAGGTAAAACTTATTCTATTTCCTGCAATATAGTTCTTAATTTTTGCTGCCATTTTCTCTATCGTTTTGTTCCTCCACGGAATAATGCCCTGGTATTTTTTCTTTAAATATGTGATAGAAAATTCGGGTAGAATAATTTCTGCAATCTTTGTCTTGGGTCCTTGTTCATACCAGATAATGGCAATATTCCCAATTTTGGTTTTTACGATCTGGTAAAACATTTGCTTGTCTTTCATCATAAACATTATAATAAGATTATAAGATAAATCAAGTTCCTTTATTTAAAATTTTATCGATATAAGCTAAGGCGACTTAATACAATTCTCAATAACCTGCTATCATTGGACAAAAATCCTGTTCAAATAAAGTAAAATTAAATAATTGCTTATTTTGATGATTTCAAAGTTAAATATCTTGATGGACCCGTTTTAATGTTCTTTTAACAAACACATTCCACCCTGAATATCTTATGGCCTTTTATTTTTTATTTAGTAACTTTAATCTGGATGACCTGTGAGTTTGCGAATTATTCTGAATCTGCTGGTAGGGAGAAATTATAACTAAAGGATTAGATTTAATAGTGCGCCAACAGCGAAAGCACTGATGAGCATTATTGCCGCAGCTTTTAATGTGTCTGTTAACCCGAGTTCTTTTATGAATACCGAAAAGGTTGCAACACAGGGAAAGTACATTGAAAGAACGGTACTGGCGATAATTAATTGTTTCAAAGATAGGTTTAATGGAACAAGCATACCCACTGCAATATCTTTTCTTAAAAATCCAACAAGCAGTGCAATTGTTGCTTCCGCAGGGAGTGACAAAATAACTGTTACAATTGGACCCATAATTCTTGTGAGAAAATCAAAAATGCCAAAAGTGTAGAATATGTTTGCAATAAATACCCCTAAAAGGACAAAAGGTGTTGCTTCAATAATGAACCACTTTAGCCGCATCCATAGTTTTTTCAAGAGGGCAGGAAAATAAGGGATACGATATGACGGGATTTCGGTAAAGATTTCTGGGCTTTCACCCTTGAAAATAAATTTTAGTAAAATACCACCTATTATAAAGACTATAAATAAAGTACCGAAAACCGGAAAAAGTCCCCTTGCTCCAAATTTGCCGACAAGTCCAAATATCATCGCAGTAAGTGCCATACAAGGAACACATATTGCCATTAATGTTGCGGCAATAAATCTTTCTCTTTTTGTTTCAAGAATTCTTGTGCCCAATGTCCCCGGTACATTACAACCAAGTCCTAAAAGCATTGGTATGATCGCCAATCCATGAAGACCAAAGAAATGAAGAAATTTATCGAGCAGAACAGCGAGTCTCGGTAGATAGCCCGAGTCTTCTAAAAAACTTAATACAAAATAAAAGGCAATGACATAAGGTAAAACCTGGGCGAATTCGACATAGAGACCAGTGGTAAGAATGCCAAACGATTTACCAAAATCAATATCGCCATTAATCAATTCACCAATTAAAATATTGTGAATAATACCACTGCTGCCCAATGCTTTAGAAAAGGAAAGCATAATAGGTTTGTAAATGTGGTTAAAAAAAGGATTACTTAAAAAATTTATTATACCTTCGCCAATGAATCTTATCAACTGGAATATTAAAAAAAGCAGAATAAGGGCGATAGGAAGGCCCGACCATGGATTAATTGTAAGGTCGCCAATCCTTTCCCAGAATGTATGATGGCGATGTTTTATCACCTGGACCTGTGAAATGATCTGTCCGACTACGTGCCAGCGATCTTCGTCTTTAAATTTAAATTGTCCTTTTTTTGCTTCATCAAGACGATTAACAAGTTCGTTTATGCCTTCACCGGTAACGGCAACGGTAGGAATGACTGAGACTCCGAGTATTTCTTCAAGTTTTTTCACATCTATTTCTATGCCGGTATGTTTCGCTTCATCCCACAGGTTCAATGCAATAATCATCGGGATGTTTTTCTTCAATAATTGGAGGGTCAAATTTAGATTTCGTTCAAGATTTGTTGCATCTATAACATTGATAATAATGCTTTCACTTTCTTCAATTGCCTTATTTAACATTTGCACTGCTACTTCTTCGGCAGGGGTGGTTGGTTCTAAACTATAAGTTCCCGGAACATCAATGACTTCTATTCTTCGATCGCCATAACCAGTACAGCCACGGCAGTAATCGATTGTTGTTCCTGGATAATTTGAAGCAATTACATCAACGCCGGTAAGCCTTGAAAAAATTACACTTTTCCCGACATTGGGATTGCCAACAAGTAAAATTTTCTTTATTTTGTATTCTACGTTTACCATTACTTTGCGTGCCATTCCGTATCCTATCGCAATTTGGGTATTACCAATTTTAATTACCACCGGCCCCCGCATGAGCTGTTCACTTATTTTTGTAATTTCCGCGCCCGGAATGATGCCGAGTGATTCAAGTTTGCTAACAAGTCCCTTGCCCCCGGTTATTTCTACAACTTTACCTTTCTCACCCGATTTCATCATTGCCAGACTAATAATGGACATTATTTTTTCTCCTTTCGAGCACACTTTAGACATAAGCCATAAATTTCAAGTTTATGGTTTGAAACAAAAAAATTATATTTCCGAGCAATTTTTTTTTGCATTTTTTCAATGTCTTCATTTGTGAATTCAATAATTGAACCGCATTTTGTACAGATTAGATGGTCATGGTGCTGTTTTTTATGCACTGGTTCAAAGCAAGTTATTCCTTTTTCGAAATGGTGAATGGACGCCAGACCGCATTCGGCAAGCAACTTAAGGGTTCGATAGATTGTTGAATAACCAATTTTTGGTTTTTTAATCTTTATCTTTTGGTATAATTCTTCGGTACTGAGATGTTTGTCCTGATTTAAGAAATAATCAATAATAAATTTTCTTTTTTGGGATGATTTTAATCTGTATTTTTTGCTGGCATGTGTTAATTGTTCGTATGCGTTTTGATTTTTGATTTTGAAATTCATTTTCATCTTTGATTATAATTAAAAATAACATTTTGTCAAGCATAGCGTTTTTTATTTTTTATCAACGAAAAGGTCAGGCTGGCTCAGTTTTGTTTTCTTTAATTTCCTTATGCTAAAAACTTCGCCTTCTTCAAATTCTGCCAAGACTTCTTTGGCTCTTTCAACCACTGATTTAGGAAGTCCTGCAAGGCGTGCTACCTGAATTCCATAAGACTGGTCAGAGGGTCCCGGATTGAGTTTTCTTAAAAATATGATTTCATCACCCCATTCTTTTACCAAAAAGTTATAATTTCTAACGCCACTTAAAAAATCTTCTATTTTGGTGAGTTCATGAAAATGGGTTGCAAATAAAGAGCGCGGTTTTTTGTTATTGTGGAGTTCTTCGACCACTGCCCAAGCCAGAGCCAGCCCATCGTAAGTGGAAGTACCTCGACCAACTTCATCAAGTATTACGAGACTTTTTTCCGATACGTTATTTAGAATATTTGCGGTTTCCATCATTTCTGCCAGAAATGTGCTAACACCCCGGGAAATGTCATCACTGGCACCGATACGCGTAAAGATTTTGTCAACAATACCAATTTTTGCTTCTTTTGCCGGAACAAAACTGCCAATTTGAGCCATTATCACAATGAGTGCAACCTGCCGGAGATAAGTAGATTTACCAGCCATATTGGGTCCGGTGATAAGAAGAATTTGATTTCGATTACGGTCGAGTTCAGTATCATTGGGAATAAATGAACCCTTTTCCATTAATCTTTCAACCACTGGGTGTCTGCCTTCAGCAAT
>CBFGJP010000031.1:0-25111 GCA_965649105.1 Caldifarciminota bacterium | reverse complement strand
ATCCACCATATGCCAAGTTGAGTTACCAATCGTCCTAAAATATAATTTTAATCGCTGATAAAATCCTGACTCATATTCCCGCACCACTACCACTATCCTGCCTGCCTTATCATACCCGATTGAAGGTGAATAACCATCACCGGTAAGGGTATAAACTGGTGTACCAGATGGGCAATAAGGACCAGCCACCATTATCGGACCATCATAATGCCGAAATGCAATATAACACGAATCACCAGCAAAGACAAAAGATGGTGGTGTTGGACGACTACTCTGAGTAGTTGAACCAGATTGATATAAACGGTCAGGGAATGTTTGGCTCGGATGTATCTGTTGAAAGTAGTACCTTACTTGGTAATCATTACCCGACAACCATTCATTAGACCCATACGCAATGAATAATTCTCCATCCGAGGTAATGGCAAGTGCAGGCATAGTATCCACTGGATGGTTAGAAGTATTTATCCCTTGCCATTGTAGGAAACTGATACCACCATCAATAGACTTACTATAATAAACATTCCCACCATCATAGTAAATTATATGAATTGTGCCGTCTGGTCCACGAATGACTCTACAATTATAATTATACGCCGACATCCTGGAATAATCTGACTGGGCAAGGACACCAGAGGAATACTCAACCACATTTGACCAATCGGACCAGTGACCGCCCGATTCCTTTGCTTTGACCCGATATTTGTATTTGTGCAAGAACTGAACATCGTCAATAAAGTAAGTAGTTGTCAGCCCTGTTTTATACTCGTCATTCCATTGATTAGAAATATCATCCCACCGCGAGACCGTATATGAAACTATCGTTAAATTTGAATTATTCTGCCATGATACTTTCGCCTGATTTGGTGGCATATCAACAACCGGCTGCATTGTCGGTGCGGCAACATACCAGGGAATTGTAACTTCGTTAGAATAACCAGAAGTATCACAGGTGATTGCTCGCACTTTATAGCGATAAGAATTTCCCTCCTGAAGATCATCCCAGAAATAAGTGTGAGCAGGACTACCAATTTTAGCATATACTGGATTATAGCCATTCTCATTCACATCCCGGGCAAGATAATATGCTCCACAATTGATAGCATTGTTGTTCCAACTCAAAAAAGCATACTTTTGACTATGGTTAATGCCAACGATCCGAAGATTTGATGGTGCCGGGACAGGATAGGGCTGGAGGTAGTTAAAGGGATGGATGTCCACATTGAAAAGTTCGGTAATGTTACCATAACCCAGCGTGTGCCATTGGTCTTTGAATTTGCCGATGAAGTCATAATTAGGTCCCGGAAAATGGGCCTTTTTGGATTTGAAGACAATCGTATCCCCGTATAATTTTCCATTTTGTCTTACTGTATCACCAAGAGTATCCCACTCAGAGGTTTCAACTGTCATTATTGTGCCTAAAGAATTAAGCGAATTCATTATCTTTGTAATTCCACCATAAACTCCATCATCATCAAAATTTGGTTCATGGTCATTGGTATTGGGGTTATCAAAGAGGTCCCAGAAGAACTGAAAAACAGATCCTTCAACATAACTCCCATTGGTATTGGCATAATCCGGCGCCGGTCCGCGGTACCATGGATATGGTCCAGTTCTATAAAATTCCTCCAGGTCCTCGGGATCGGGGCTAGTATTTTGTGTCTCACTATTCCACATCGCCGGTGCACAGAATTCAGCAAATCCTTCAGAAAATGCATGGCCAGTCGTAGAGACATCGTAATAATTGTGTATTGCATGTCCCCAATTATAAGGCACTTTATTTCCTAAAGTGGAAACCATTAATCCATGTGCCCACTCATGGGATAAATCACCTGAAGGATGCCATATTTCATCCTGCTCGATTACAATTTGGTGTGGATGTCGATAAAAAACTGCCACGCCAAACCATACATTGCCAATTTGGGTTGCTTTAACTTTTACTAACTCAAGTTTTCCCAAGAAGGTATAAAAAGTGCCACGCTTGAGTTTAAACTCAAAATCAGGAATCGGAATAGGCATATCAATATATAGCACCGGCGGATAAGAGACTTCAACATAATCTAAAGTTCGATGTGGATAAGTATGCTCACACATCCACTTCTTGTCCCTCTTTATCCTCCATAATATGCGCACCCAATCCGTTACAGGCCAATAATCATCATAGAGATCTTTATCTATCTGTAAATTATTAGAAAGATTAACTACCCAAGACCACAAAAAATAGGGCTCGGGCGAACAATCTAAATCAATATTCCACGGATAATCAACATCTGCACGACACATAGGATGTACTTCTCCAGCGGTATTCTTTGCCCACATCTCTAATAAATATTCCCCTGCTGGTGCGGTAATAAAATAGTAGCCAGTTATATCTGTATAATCTGAGTAAATTGTTTTATTTTTGTGTCGGTGATTGTTACTAATATTGAATCGACAGGATCAAGGGTGCCTGTCAGTTTGTTGTAATAACGGATCCTACCTGATAGAGTATAACTTCCGCCCGGAGGAGGATATGGAAGTGGGCCTCCGATTGTAGAGTCAAAGAATATGTTATAACGCATACCCTCTTCCGGTTCTTCTGAATAGCTTGCAGATATTGGATCGCTTCTGATATAAAAATCTTTAGCAAAGTGCTGGATAAAGGAGATAGACTCAGCCGGTGCTATCACTGTATGAACTGTTATGCGATAAGCACCCTGTTTTATTATTTTTAACTTAGCGGATACATTAAGTGATTCATTTGCGTACGGATATATTGTGTCTACCAACTTTCCATCTACCCACTCAACACCTTTGGGAATTTCATAAATTACCAGACTCATCGGTAAATCCATCAATGCCTTAAGTGAAAAAGTAAGGGTGAACTCACTATTCACCTTGGCATTGCCTTCGGTTACACCAATACGGGTATAAAACGGTGCGGGAGGCTGGTCACTATTGCTTAAAGCAGCCATAAGCATCAAACATAAGAGAATATGTAGATACTTCATCGTGCCCCCTTCATTTAAGGTTTGTTGTATCTATCTGGTCAAAGAAATTAGTCAGAATCCAGATTTCACCCGCAATTGTGTTTGCAGGTTCATTGTAGGGTTTTGCCATAAAAACGATGTCCTTCCCATTTGGGAACCAATAAGGATAGCCTACATTACCGTTGTACGGAACAAGTGAACTTGGTAACGTATCTAACTTATGAGTTGCAATATTCTTCAGAACAAATTTTAAATCTTCACATTCGGGTGTTCCGATTGCATATTTCTGATAAATAGGATTTATCTGGGGATAGGCGATATTTAAATCGAAATAGACAGAATCACCACTGGTAAGATCAAATCCCCCAATGCCATAGTCAACAGTCTTTAGAAGTTCATTTACGGAGTCGGATAGATTAACTCTGTAAAATTCTGTACGATTATAGTTAGATGTTCCTGCATCAGCTGAATAATACACCCATTGTGTATCTGTAGCAAATTCAATATCCCAAATCCGTTTTCTTACTGTTGAATAAGTATCGCACTTTTCATCGGACAAATGGTATATTATCATCAAACTTTCTGGCTCGAGGTTATGAAGACTGCCGCACAGGGGGTGCACAGCAAGTTTCTTGCCATCTGGAGAAATTGCAAGCGCGTTGTATTTGCCATATAAAACTTCCTTGTTGCCAGTGCCATCAACATTCACCGAGTAAATAGCCCCAAAAGTAAGTTCGTCAAACTCTACACTATCACTATTAGCCCTAAGATAATACACCACATTACCATCAGGAGAAACTACAGGATGATGACAGTGAATGGAACTGTTAAGTGTATCACCAACCAAGAACCGAAGATTAGGATTTATTGGACGCGGTTTCTCACAATACCCACCGATATAAACCAGAGCAAATAAACAAATTAATAGAACTCTGGTAAGCCAGTTATTTAATTTTTTAAGTTGCATCGTTCCTCCTTTTTTCTAATTGCCAAAATGGAACTACCCTACCCATCTTTACCCCCTTTTTGGTTTAATCCCAAATCCCAAACAAATCTCAAAACTCAATCGCTACAATACAGAAATAAATTCCCTATTCTAAAAGAACCCGGTCTAATTGATTCCTCTTGCTTATTCATTTCACAATCTCCTTTGTGCGATGAATCGCACCGCTACAATCTCCGTTACCTGCAATTCCGCCCATCTGCTGGCGGATGATACTGCAATTCCTCTCTTCCTTATTTCCATCAGGAGAAATTTTAGACTTTTAGGTGTTTTTTGTCTCATACCCTCTTACCTTACCAAATTCAGAATGACAGCAGGAAATTCGCCATTTATTAATCGTTTCACGGTCCACGGTAAACCTTTCACGACCCTCATCTCTCTGCCTCCAATTGCCCACAATTGCCTTTCTCCATTCATTTAGGTAATTTAGGCATTTTGGACTTTTAGGTATTTGAATCGTCACCCACTGACTACTGACTACTGCCATACTGACTACTCCAATTATGTCGTATTATACCCATATATTTTTTTTGTCAATACCAATGTTGCATCCCTTCCGCATGCCGATTTTTCCGCTATCCGCACCACCTACCAACTTCCACTTGCGAAGTGGAAGGAGGTATGAGTGAATCTGATTGTAATCTTCTTAAATTCAGCGCTGTCGCAAATACCAAAACAAAATCTACAAACTACTATTGTATCATTAAAATTCATTTCACCCGATGATCTTGTTGATAATCTCTTAAGGCAAAGGCAACTGGATGATAATTATATTCTTAAAACAAAACAGGGCGATGTCAAACTTCTTGTTAACAACTCAACGAATCAATTATTGCGCACTGGAGATTCAATTTCGATTTCTGAAGCAAAAAATATGATTGAATTTCTTGATGTGGCACCAAGGCAGATTGTGATCGAAGCCAAAATAATAGAACTCAATAATAAAAGAATGAAGGAATTGGGCTTTGATTGGCAGAAATTTTTGGATAACACGAGAATCGGCGAACAATTATCGGTTGATGCATATCAAGTGAAAAGGCAATACCAGGGTAACGAAACAGAAGAAAAAGGGATTCATACTGCATTAAACGGCTTTATCCAGCATACCATATCTATTGGTGACCTATTAAAAATTATTCAGGAAAACGGCATTGGCAAAATAACTAATACCCCGCAGATAGTTACAATCAACAACAAAACCGGTATTCTATTAGATGGTTCACGGGTGACCTATGTAGCGCGCTATTCAAGTTATGCCAATATATATGAAACTTCAGATATTCCCCTCATCCACTACGCTACCTGGCGGAAGGTGCGATTGGGCATTTAGTATTGGGAGTTGTTTGAAATTTAGCACTTGGGATTTAAAAATTTATTGCATTGATTGCAACTGATACAGATGATAATAAATCCCTTTCTTTTGCAGTAATTCCTGGTGGGTTCCAACCTCTTTTATCTCACCTTTATGTAGCACATATATCCTATCTACATCCTTTATCGTGCTTAACCGGTGGGCAATAATAATCGCAGTCCTGCCTGTAATCAATTTCTTTAATCCATCCTGAATATACTGTTCGGTCTCCGCATCAATACTTGCAGTCGCCTCGTCTAATATTAAAATTCTGGGATTGAATGCCAGGACTCGGGCAAATGAAAGCAATTGACGCTCACCGGTTGAAAGTGTAACACCCCTTTCCATCACAACCTCATCATATTTGTGCGGAAACCGGTCTATGAATTTGTCTGCGTTGATATATGCAGCAATCTCTTTCACCCGGTCATCTTCAATCGGTAGATTCAATCGGATATTTGATTTTATATCACCGGAAAACAAGAATACATCCTGCATCACCACTCCAATCTTTGAGCGTAAGGAATCAAGGCTTATCTCTTTAATATCCTGCCCATCAATCAATATCCTGCCTTTTTGGATATCATAAAGCCTTGAAATCAGACTGATGATTGAGGTTTTACCTGCTCCAGTTGGTCCAACAAATGCCACTCTCTCACCTGGTCTAATTTTAAAGCTCACATCCTTTAATACCCACTCTTTATCATCATAACTGAACCAAACATTCTGAAATTCAATCTCACCTTTGACTTCGGTTACTTCTTTTGCATCAGGCAGTGAAGTTATTTTTACTTCTTCGTCAAGTAACTGGAATATCCTTTCGCTTGATGCCATCGCTGATTGTAAAATTGTATAAGATTCGGTCAGCTCTCTGATTGGCCTGAAGAACATTTCTACATAGGTCAAAAATGCTACAAGAATACCGAGTGAAAGGTTGCCGGTGATTACCCTTCCACCCCCATAATACAAAACAAGGCCTATGCCTAGCGAACTTATTACTTCAATAAGGGGTCTGAAGAATGACATCAATGTAACTTCTTTTAGATTTGCCGAGAGATATTCCCTATTTATAATATCAAATTTTTGTTGGCTCTCTTTTTCATTAGCAAAGACCTTTATCACCCGCATACCTGAAATGTTTTCCTGTAGTGTAGCATTCAACCTGGCAAGTTTCCGCCGCACGAGCCGATAAATATCCCTTGCCTTTATTCTAAAATAGGAAGTCAATACTACAACCAGGGGCACGACAATAAATGTTATGAGGGCAAGTCGGAGGTTTATCCAGAGCATAATTATGACAATGCCCACAAGTAATAAAATATCCCTTACCAATGTCGTGAAGACACTTGAGAGTGCCTCATTTATTGCCTCCACATCATTCGTTGCGCGGGTAACAAGCCTGCCTACAGGATTATGGTCAAAAAAGGCAAGGTCTAAATCCTGAAGTTTCTGAAAGATTTTCATTCGTAAAGAGTGCATAAAGAGTTGCCCGGCATATTGCATCAAATAAAGATGGATAAAATTAACAACCACACCCAGAAATATAATAGCGAGAAAGATAATTGCCATTTTGAATACGCCATTCAGATCATTCTTTCTTATTCTCAACAAATCCAGAGTGCTCATCCTGTTTAATTTTTCATAGGGTGCAATTATCAAATCTTCACACTGCTCAAAGACATCGGGATTATTGTCTATCAAGGATTGGGCATCTTTATTAATTTCATTTTTATATAGATAATAACATCTTTCCTTTGATAGCAGGCTCTCCATCTGCCATCTATGGACCGTATCTGGCGAGATTTTTGAAAGTTGGGATTGTGTTATGAAGTAAACATTCTCTGAAATCTTCGGAAATTTTTTATCATAATCAACCTGAAGTTTATATCCAGTCTTGGTTATATACCGGTCAATTGTGAATCTCATAATATTGGGGAAGACAAGTTCAACAAGGGCTGCAATAATTAAAAGAAAAAAAGAGATTATTAAATATTTCAAATATGGTCTTAACAAGCCAAGCAATCTGCCGATTATCCTGCGGTCAAATACCCTGCCTAATTCTTTTTCTTCAATATGGAATTCGTGCATCATTGTATCTTCTCCAGTTTCATCTCCAGTTGCTGGGTTCTATAGATAGTGTAGTATAGACCACGCTGTTTGATTAATTCCTGATGGGTACCCTTCTCCACAATCCTGCCTTCATCAAGAAAGATTATTAGTTTCGCTTCTTTAATTGCAAAGAGGCGATGAGAGATTACTATTGTGGTGCGACTTGCCATTTCGGATTTCAAATTTTTGACAATCTTCTGTTCGGTATGGGCATCAACTGCGGAAAAGGCATCGTCAAGGATTAAAATGGGTCTCTTGAGAATCAATGCCCTTGCCAGGGCAATGCGCTGTTTCTGTCCACCACTCAAGGTTATCCCCCTCTCCCCTACAATCGTTTCAAATTTGTCGGGAAATTCCATAATCTCATCATAAATCTCGGCAATCCTTGCGACATTCTCCACTTCATCCATACTCGCACTCTGATTCCCAAAAAGGATATTATCTCTTATTGACTCCGAAAATAAAAATGTATCCTGGGGGACAAACGCAATACTCCTGCGTAGTTCATCAATTTTGTATTCTTTTATGTCAATACCGTTGAGTAGAACTACACCCTGCTGTGGTTCATATAGTCTCAACAATAAATGGACCAAACTTGATTTTCCGGAACCGATTGGACCGGTGATGCCGATGAAAGAACCTGGTTCTATAACAAGATTAATATCATTCAGTACTGGTTTCTCTTTTCCTGCATAATTAAAATTTACATTTCTGAATTCAATCTTCGCTTCCGCATTGGCGATTGACTTATCCCCACTTTTTATGGTCGGCTGTGTTCTGAATATCCGATTCAACCTTCCCTGGGATGCCGCCCCGCGCTGGAACATATTTATTGCCCTGCCGATTGCCATCATCGGCCAGACCATCATTTGTAAATAGACCATAAATGCAACAAAAGACCCTACTGAGATTGCGCCGATGATCACATATCTACCACCCAATCCAAGAACGATCACCTCACCGATACCAGCCAATCCCATTATTATGGGAAAGAATAATGCCAGAATCTTCCATAATTTCATATTTTTGTCTACATAATCTTTGCTCACTCTATTGAATTTTTCTGTCTCTGCATCTTCCTGGACGAATAATTTTACGACCCTTATTCCAGAAATGTTCTCGCGCACCCTTTCCGTAAGGTCAGAAAATGATGCCTGGACTTTTTCAAACAGTCTATGAATGAAACGACCAAAATAAGTAGAAAAGAAAGTAATAAAAGGAAACGGAAGTAAAGCATAAAAAGTCAGGCGCGGGCTTATCAAAATCATCATTACCAAAGATGCAATGCCCAATGCAAATATATCAACTAAAATTACAAGCCCAAATCCAATGGACATCCTTATTGCATTTATATCATTCACTGCATGTGCCATCAAATCACCGGTCTTGTGGGTGTCAAAGAAACTTGTATCAAGGGTTGTTAGATGATTGTAAAAATCCTCGCGCAATTCCTTTTCTATCTTCCGTGCGGAACCGATGAGCAAATAGCGCCACCAGAATCTACCAAAGGCAATGCCGATCGCTATCACCATTATTAAGAAGAAATAGTGACCGAGCAGGTTAGGAGTTGCCCTTCCTTGGGCAAGGGTATCTATCGCGAGTTTCAAGACCCGTGGAACGAACAACTGCAAAAGGTCAATTATGACAAGGGCAATGATACCGACTAAAATCTGCCAGAAGTATTTTTTGAAATATTTCTTTAAAGCAAATAATTCACGCATGAGATAATATTATCTTTTTGCCCTTGGCCCACCATATATACCCATATCAGAACGCGTGCCGTCTAAATCAATAATCAATGTGTCACCAGCCTCAATACAGGGCGAACCTCTTTTCAAAGTAAATGTTGATTTATCAAATTTAGGTTCAACAGAAATATTGCCATTGGTTCCCGTGAGGTCATCCATACCCTGATAATTATTGACTTTATTATTATAGAAATTATTAAACCTAATAGGAAATCTTTCTAACACCCCATTCATCCAGACACCCACACACGGACAGACCCATTCTTCTTTCCAGCCATTATCAGCAACAATATTATTTTCAAAAATTCCTGAAGCATTTGAATCCCATACTGCAAAACCACAATTTCCATTGTGATATATGACATTATTTATGACCTTCATATATGAACTACCCGTGGCAATGACTCCCCAGCCTAAATTTTCAAATACCGCATTATTCATTACCACCGCACTTGAATTTCCAAAACAACCTATCCCTTTCCAGTATTCAGAGATAAAATTGCGATAGACCAGAGCTGATGCATCCCAGGTTATGCCAATCCCTGCACCCCTGCCCTTTTTTATAACATTATCAGTAATTACTGCACTCGCCCCGCGATAAAGGGCAATTCCGTCCCAGGTATTATTATAAATATAGCAATTACTGATATAAATTTCTGAGCCTTCCCTGCCAAATATGCCACCTATACCAACAACAAGAGAATCTATTCTGCGAATATTATCAACAACCGCAATATTATTGATTATCACCTTGCTATTTTTCACCACAATACCTGCATCGGTTGCATTTCCATCAGGACTCCTCTTCCCACCGGTAATGGTGAGATTTGCGATATAAACATTATCACAGTTTTCCAAAAGCAAACCATAACCTGCATTGGTGATTAAAATTGTGCTATCCCGTTTTTCGCCGGTTATTATCAATCCCTTGTTTTTGATATAGAAACCCACAGTCGTTTTTACATCAGTTAAAGGTTCAAGACAATTTCCGCAGATTTTTTCAATGTATTCCTCTGCCTGTGCATAATAAATCCCGTTTTTTATGAAAATCGTATCCCTGTCTTTTGCTATAGCAAAGATTGAATCAAGATTCATCTCAGGCAAGACAGTTATAAAATCACTTAATAGAGCAAATAGTATCAGCATCTTAGCGGTTATGCTAATTATATCTAAATTTAAATTTTAAGCAATATCTAATAAAATATAAATACCGATAAAATTTTCAACATTTACGGGCAGGCGGAAAATGTTGATTTTTATAATTATTTCAAATTATTTTCTTGACACAATAACAATTCTGTGTAATATAATGTGTAATAATGGAGGAATAATGCTGAAAAATTTGAAATATCTGGCAATTGCCTTTTTGTTTGCTTCTCCTTTATCTGCGCAGTTAAATGATAGCATTACTGTAAGTGAAGCACCACGCCTATTTATTGATTGTGAATGGTTAGATATGGACTTTGTCAAAAGAGAAATTCCCTATGTTAACTATGTTACAGAACGGAAGGAAGCGGATATTTATGTTTTAATAACAATGCAAATAACTGCCGGAGAAGGGACCGAATATAATATTTTTCTCACAGGACAACATGATTATTCAGGTATGTACGATACCCTGAAATATACTGCGTTGACATCCGATTCTGATGATACAATTAGAAGGGAGATTACAAAAAGACTGAAACTTGGTCTTGTCCGTTATCTCGCCAGAACACCGATCGGCGAAAAATTACAGATAACAGTTCCGGAAAAAAAGATTAGTTTAAAACCCAAAGACCCCTGGCATAACTGGGTATTCAATATCGGGATAAATGGATACTTTAATGGGCAACAGAGATACAATTTCAATAATCTGAATACAACCTTTTCAGCGAATAAAGTTCTTGAGGAATGGAAGATTTTGAACTCTCTATCTTATTTTTACAAAAAAAATATATACAAGATAAACGACTCAGCAATCGTGAATGAATCAAAGAGTTACAGTGGTTCAACAAGCCTGGTCATTGGTCTGGGCAATCATTTCTCCGCGGGTTATTTTCTATCCTTTTATTCATCAACCTATGAAAATGTTCTTCTCAGCAGCGGCTTTGCGCCAGCAATGGAATATAATATCTATCCTTACCGCGAATCATCTACAAGAAGGCTATCATTACTATATGATATCGGGTATATCTATTATGAGTATTACGACACCACTATATTCAATAAATTAGAAGATAGGCTGTTTAAAGAATCTGCTTCCATTGAAGCAAATATTATCCAGCGCTGGGGCTCAATCAATCTCAAACTAACTGGTTCCCATTATTTTCATGATCTCAGGAAAAATCGTTTGACACTTCATAGTGATATCTCATTACCAATAGTCAAGGGTTTATCTCTTAAAGTCTTCTCTTATGCCTCAATGATTCATGACCAATTATCACTACCCAAAAAAGAATTAACCGAAGAAGAAATCATCCTTCAGAAAAGGCTTCTCGCTACGCAATATTCTTATTATGTATCAATCGGCCTTTCTTATACCTTTGGCTCAATATATAGTAACATTGTGAATCCGAGATTTTAATTTATGTTCTTTTAAACAATTGCCCTGCCTTTTCAGCCGATGTCTTTATCCCCTGGATTATTGCCGAACTAAACCCTTCGTGTTCCATTTGATTTAGACCGGCAATTGTGCAACCTCTCGGGGTTGTAACTTTGTCTACTTCCTGTTCTGGATGCAGATTAAACTCAAGTAGTAATTTTGCAGCACCAAGTGCGGTCTGGGCCGACATAAAGATTGCATCTTCAGGATGGAACCCAATCTCAATCCCACCCTGTGCTGCTGCCCTAATCCCTCTTAAAAAGAAGGCAACACCACAGGCACATAATGAGGTTGCAGCAATCATATCATCTTCCGGGATTATTTTCGTTCTGCCCAAGTTATCAAAAAGTTCCTTTATAAATTTGATGTGTGGTTCTGCCTTTTTATTGAAAGCGAGACAAGTCATTGATTCCTGAACGGCAATCGCGGTATTGGGCATTGCACGCACAATTGGTATTTTTTTGCCGATCTTCTCTTCAAAAGTGCTGATGGGAACTCCGGTGATTACCGAAATCAGGATGTGATGGTTAAACCTGAGGAAAGGTTTAATCTCGGTAATCAATTGCATAATTTCATCAGGCCGTACCGTAAGAAAGACATATTTTGCACTTTTAACCGCCATTTGATTATCAGTCGTTACCTTAAAACCCCTTTTTCTTAAATCACTTAGACCATTAATCCTGCGACGGGTTATTATAATCTGTTCAGGCTTGTATTTTTTTGACAACACAAGTCCATTTGCAATTGCCGAGCCGATATTACCACCACCCAGAATGGCTACATTTATATTTCTCATCAATCGCTCCTTTCACTAAAATTATAACCAATAGCACCTTAACTGCAAGTTGCATCAAAAGTTTCTTTTATCATTTTTGTATTCTTGATGATACAATTCTTCATCTGGCTGATTGAGTACCGAACATTGTTCAATCCGGTTCCTCCCTCTGAGATTTTAACCCTTATTGAAGTTTCTGGCTTCATATTCTCCGCAATTATGTCAGGCGATAAATCAGTCTTCTGACTGACCAGGGCTATGAAATTCTGGATTTTGCCATTTGATTCTTTAATACATTCGGCAATCATATCATAGACACTCCGGAACGGATAACCCCTTTTTACAAAGAACTCAACAAGGTCAGTCGCACAGATAAAATCCGGTTTTTTTTGCCAATCTTCTTCGGGCGGTTTAAACTTTGTGTTGAGCAATACCCGGTGTAGAATCTTGAGACAATCAAGACATTCTTTGCATTGATTAAATAATACTGATTTCAATTCCTGTAAATCCCGATTATAGGATGTGGGAATTCCTTTAATAACCGTCAATGCACTTACAAGACTGCCAATCGCCTTTGCCGACTTAGCCCGCAATAACTCAAATACATCAGAATTCCTCTTCTGTGGCATTATGCTTGAACCAGTGACAAACGAGTCGGCAAATTCAACAATCTTAAATTCATTCGTGCTATAGATTATCAAGTCTGTAGCAAGCATAGCGATATGGAGCATTAATCGGGCAATGTAGTATAAGACATCTATCAGGAAGTCACGGTCTGATACACCATCAAGGGCATTTTCACTTATTTTATTGAAGCAAAGCTTTTTTGCAAGAAATCTTCTATCTATCTTAATTGATGTGCCGGCAAATGCACAACTTCCCAGTGGACATACATTAATCCATTTGTTGAGCACTGTCAGTTGTTCAAAATCACGCTGGAATTTATAAAAGTATGAGGCGAGATAGAAAGAAACAAGCATTGGTTGTGCCTGCTGAAGATGGGTATAACCAGGGATGATTATGTTTTTATGTCCTTCGGCAAGTCTCAGAAACACCTTCTGCAATAGAATGATATTTTTCAATATTCTCTTTACTGCATCTCGACAGTAAAGACGCAATTCAGTGGCAATCAAGTCATTTCTACTCCGTGCAGTATGCAATTTTTCAGCAACGACGCCAATCTCTTTTTTCAATCGGAATTCAACATTCATATGAACATCTTCCAGTTCCTGGGATAACCTGAACTTCCCATTTTTAAAATCATTCAGTATTTTATTGAGCCCTACCTTTATCTTTAAGAATTCAGAGGTTGAAATAATCCCCTGTTTGCGCAACATCGCGGCATGGTTCAAAGAAGATATTATATCATACTGGGCGAGATATTGGTCATCCAAGGTGGAGTCGGTAAATTGAAGAACCTGAGGGTCTATCTTACTCTTAACCCTTTTTTGCCAGACCGGTTTTTTATCTGCCTTATGCACTCTTGACTTTAGCATATTTATTTGCCGCCTCTGCACACGCTGATTCAAAGATATCAAATCCTTTTTCAAGAAGTTCCATTGCGATATTTAGAGCGGGCACAAATCGGATTGAAGAGAATCCACAAGGCATCAAGATGAGTCCTTTCTGGAAGCAATATCCGGTGATAAAATCAGCAAGTTCAGCATTCGGTTTTTTTGTAAACTGGTCCGTGATAAATTCACAGGCAACAAACATCCCGCGCCCTCGAACATCACCGATGAAGTCATATTTTGACTTTAATTCATCAAGCCTTTTCTTCATATAGTTGCCTTTTTCATTTGCAGATTCAATAAGATTTTCTTCTATTATCACATCAAGCGTTGCCATTGCTGATGCACAGCAAACCGGATTGCCCCCAAAAGTATTAGAGTGTGCACCCTTCACCTTAAAATCAAGTCTCGCATCGTAGATAGCAGCACCGATTGGAAGTCCTGATGCCAGCCCCTTTGCAACAGTAATAATATCCGGAATAACATTTGTATACTCAATTGCAAACATCTTTCCGGTCCTTCCCAGTCCAGTCTGGACCTCGTCATCAATCAAAAGAATGCTGTATTTTGTAGCAATCCTTTTTAGTTCCTGGATGAATTCATCTGGTGGAACAATATATCCACCCTCACCCTGAATCGGCTCAACAAGGATACCTGCAATCTCTTCGGGTGCGACGAGTTGTTTAAAGTACACTTCTTCAATTATCTTCGCACACCAGGTGTCACACTTTGGATATTCTTCATGGTAAGCACAACGATAACAATAGGCATAAGGTAGTTGCCATACCCCGGGCATCATTGGGAAATACCTCTCGCGCTGAACGACCTTGCACCCCATAAACGCATTAGCCCCCATTGTTCTGCCATGAAATCCACCAATAAATCCAATAAACTGATTCCTTTTTGTTGCCCACTTACTAATCTTAATCGCCGCCTCAACCGATTCCGCACCGGAATTGGCAAAGAATACTTTTTTGGCAAATTTCCCTGGTGTAATCTCGATAAGCCTTTTTGCCAGTTTTGCCTGGATTTCATAAGAAAAGTCTGTTCCTGCAAAGTAGATGAAATCCTGAATCTGATTATTGATTGCTTCTAAAACCTTTTGATGCCCGATGCCGATATTTGTTACACATACACCGGTCGTAAAATCAATGAACTTGTTGCCATCAACATCCTCCACGATTGAACCAGTTCCTTTCTTTATAACAAGGGGCAGGTGCTTGGTTGTTGTTGCAAGGTATTTCTCTTCCATCTGTATAATCTTAATTGCATTCTTTCCAGGAATTTTCTGCTTTATTTTTGGATTTTTTGATTTCTTTTTTTCGCAAGTCATTTTATCTCCTTATTTATATTGTTTGCACCTGAACTTCTTTTTCCTCAGGCGTTGAAAAAACTTTCTGCCCCGAAGAAACCTTTGCATAAACTTTCAAAGGCAATGACCATATTTCAATGAAGCCCTTTGAGTGTGTCTGGTCAAATTCATCAATACCTTCATAGGTTGCAAGATTTTTTAAGTATAGCCCTTTTTCTGAAGACCGGCCTACAACCGTTGCTGAACCTTTATACAGTTTCATACGGACGATTCCTGAAACATTCTTTTGTGTCTCTTCAATAAATGCCGAGAGCGCCTTTCGTAATGGGCTGAACCAGAGACCATTATAGACGAGTTCTGAAAAAAGATTTTCAAGTACAGGTTTGAAATGTAAAACATCCCGGGTCAGAACCATTTTTTCTAAATCCTGGTGTGCCTTTATTAGAATTACTGCCGCAGGGGCCTCATAAACCTCCCTGGACTTTATTCCCACGAGTCGCGATTCAATATGGTCAATCCTGCCAATGCCGTGTTTTCCACCGAGTTCGTTTAATTGTATTATCAAATTCAAAGGGCTCATCGGAGATCCGTCCAAAGAGACCGGTATACCATGTTTAAACTCAATCTCAATATACCTGGGCTCGTTTGGTGCCTCCTGTGGTAATTTTGTCCACAAAAATGCATCTTCTGGTGGTTCCTGGGTTTCATCTTCAATCGGTCCGCATTCAATACTCCTTCCCCAGAGATTTTCGTCAATGGAATATACTGATTTTTTCTCTTCTACCGGGATATTATGTTTTTTTGCATACTCTATTTCATAATCGCGCTTGAGATTGAATTCGCGCATCGGTGCGATTACCTTCAGATCCGGATTCAATGCAGCAACCCCGCATTCAAAACGGACCTGGTCATTACCCTTGCCTGTACAGCCGTGGGCAATGTAATCGGCACCAATTTTTTCCGCAATCTTCACCAGATGTTTAACAATCAATGGCCGTGCCAGTGCGGTTGCAAGCGGATAGGCACCTTCATAAAGGGCATTCGCCTTTAGGGCCGGGATGATATAATCCTGCACAAATTCTTCTTTAGCATCATAGATGAATGCCTGCACCGCACCAATTAAAAGTGCCTTATCCCTTATCCCCTGGATATCCTCATTCTGCCCCACATCAACGGTCAGGGTGGCAACCTGTGCCTGATATTTTTCTTCTATCATCTTTATTGCCACCGTCGTATCAAGACCGCCTGAATAAGCGAGCAAGACCTTTTTCATTATGCCTCCTTTTGTATAATTATTCATAAAAAACGAATAATTATATATATAAATCAGGAAATGTCAAGGGGGGAAGTGCTGAATACCTGAAAATCAACAATTAATGCAATGTGCCGGGCGTGATTATTTAAATCGGGACATAATTAAAATAAAAATCTCAAGAGTAATTTCCTGATGTTGCAAAAATAGTCCACCTCCGGAGGCTCCAGACTGAATAAAATAAAAAATATTGTGCAAATGCGGATGTAGTATTACTCAGTCTTTGGTTTAATCAACAGATCCTGAAATTTCTTTTTTACTTTTTTAGTATTATCGGCAGAATCAACAACAACCAAAATTGTATCATCACCGGCAACGGTCCCCAGGATATATTCAATCTCGGCAAGGTCAATAACCCGTGCTACGCCCTGTGCCTCGCCGGGTGGAGTTTTAATCAAAATTAAGTTACCCGTGTCTTTGATATCCCGAACAAAATTTAAAAATTTATTCTTCAATTCCCTTTCCGATGAACTAACTTCGTCGGCAATTTTATATACATAATCACCGAGTCCTTTGGAGATTTTTACAACACCAATCTCACGCAAATCCCTTGAAAGCGTTGCCTGGGTAACAGAAATATCACTCTTCCGAAGTTCCGACACAAGTTCTTCCTGAGTAGAAATTTCCCTTGTCTGGATCAATTCCTTTATCTTCTGTTGCCTGACTTTTTTTATCTTATACTTTGATTGTGGCATAATAAATTATACAAATAAAAAATAAAAAGTCAAGCATCTACTAATTTTAGTTCTTACCATTTTTAATAAAATGCTTTTAGGTTCGAACCTATAATTGTAATGGTAAACCTTGGTCTGAAAAACTCATACTATCAATTCACCACGCTCTATACAAAAGGGTCTTTTGTTATTTAAAACAAAAATGCAATATAATAAAAATAGGGGTCGGCATAACCGACCCCACTGGGTGGAAGTTTATTTCACTTCCACTTCAATCTCCTTTGTCTTTGCCGATTCAGGCTTTGGTAAGGTTACGGTCAGAATACCATCTTTGTAGGTTGCCTTAACCTTATCAGCCTCCACAGGATAAGGAAGGTTAATCGTGCGGGAAAATTTTCCATAATAGCGCTCGATCCTGTGGTATTTCTTATCTTTTGTTTCCGACTCCTGTTTCCGCTCACCGGTTATTGACAGAACATCGCCTTCCACTGTAACCTTGAGGTCGTCTTTATTCACGCCCGGTATTTCAGCCCGCACCTCAATATTGCCGTTATTTTCGGCAATATCTATTGCCGGCATCCAGTTTCTAACTTCCGGGGCAAAAAATCTCCTGACCATTGAATCATACCAGCGGTCAAACTCATCATCAAACCTTACCAAATCCTGAAATGGCTCCCAAAGTTTGAGAGTGTTCTTCATATTAATCACCTCCTCATTTTATTTCCAACTTTTAGACAACGGAAATGTTTAGAGGTTAATTTTGAGGTTAATAATTAGGATGTCTTGATCACCGCCTCGTTAGCGGCACCCACTGAGATATAGGTAACCTTTAGCCCGGTATAATGTTCAATCAATTTTATATACTCTTTTGCCTCGGACGGTAAGTCCTCATATGATTTTATGTCTGATATATCTTTTTTAAATCCGGGTATTTCTTCATATACCGGTATTAGTTCATCGGCTATGAATGGGTCAAATTCTTTTGCATTTGAATAGCCGACAGCAATCTTTAATGTTTCAAAATTAGATAGAACATCCAGTTTGGTCAAAAATAGTTCTTTTGCATTGGTTAAACGCGCCGCATATCTTACAACTGAAGCGTCAAATGGACCACAGCGCCTTGGCCTTCCAGTCGTTGCCCCATATTCATTTCCGCATTTTCTTAAATTCTCCCCAAACTCACCTTTATCTTCAGTCGGAAATGGACCCATACCAACCCTTGTTGTATATGCCTTAGAGACACCAATCACGCGTTCAAGATTCAAAGGAACACCACCGGTACCAACAAATAGACCCCCGGTTATTGTATGGGATGAAGTGACATAAGGATAGGTGCCAAAATTTACATCAAGAAGGGCACCCTGTGCCCCTTCAAAAAGAATCTTTTTCTCTTGTGATATAACCTGTCTTATAAACTCATTGTCATCAACGATAAATGTCTTCAATTTGTTAGCATATTCAAAACACTTATCAATAACTTCATTCTCAGAAAGGGGCTCAGCATGGTAGATCTCCATTAAAATAAGATTCTTTCTTGATATATTTAACCTCAATTTTTTCTCTAAGTTTTCTGGATAATACAAATCACCCGCTCTTATTCCTATCCTTGCATATTTATCTTCATAAGCAACACCTATTCCCTTTTTGGTGGTCCCGATCCCGTGCGTGGTTTCTTCTTTGATTTTATCAAGAAGGATATGATAAGGAAGGATTAAATGGCAGAAACGAGATATTTTTATTCTTCTTTCAATCTCCGGGTCAAATTTTTTAAGTTCACCGAGTTCCTCAAAAAATATCGCCGGGTCAAATACACATCCTGCGCCGATAAATGCGACAACATTCTTATTCAAAACTCCGCTGGGAATTTGATGGAATACATATTTATTATTATTACGCCAGACCGTGTGTCCGGCATTGGGCCCGCCCTGAAATCTGATATTGATATCAAAATCCTTTGCCAGATAATCAACAACCTTTCCCTTACCTTCATCACCCCACTGGAGACCAACAACTGCGGTATTCATAAGCCTATAATAATATCTATGTTGGCTTAAAAGTCAAGTGATGAAGATATATCACCATCACCCCGGGAAAATCTAATTGCAATACTATCGCAATCATGGTCACTGGTTGAAGTTGAAAAGTTGTACATCGAATCAACATATCCATAATTAGGTCCCGAAGGTACTCCGGACGGATTGTTCCCTGTCCCGGCGCAATGAGTTAACAATATATAATATAAACTGTATTAACAATTATACAACAGATAGAAAATAAGTCAAGAAGAAATATAAATAACAGGTAAAACTTTATTTACGAATATTCTTTCTGAAACCTATAGGGATTTACTTCAGACACATTCTTTAAACAAATTTCGAAATAATTGACTGGAATGAAAAATCGGATATAATTTAAAAAGCAAGGAGGCAAATTGACAAATCTTTCAGAGAAGATTAAAAATTTAGTGGAAAGAATCGAAAAAAATAATCTATGGCGCCAGCGGGAATGTATTAATTTAATTCCTTCTGAAATGACGCCAAGTTTATTAGTAAAACTATGCGAAATTTCTGACCCTTCGGGCAGGTATGCCGAGCACCGGACAATGAAAGGTGAAGAAATTTATTTTTATCAGGGGACTGATTTTATAAGGGATGTTGAAGAAGAATTGAGAAAAGAAATGGCAGAATATTTCGGCTGCCCGAGCATTGAATTAAGACCTATCAGCGGGCAGATGTCAAATGAAGTGGTCTTTAAAGCTATGGTAAAATTTGTAAATCGCGACCGGAAACCAGGCGAACCAACAAGACGTTTAAAACTCGTGATGAATAATGACTTAAACAAAGGTGGGCATCTCAGTTCACAACCAATGGGTGCGTTATTCAACTATGTGGAGGAAGACCCTGTAACCGGCAAAGAAAATGTTATAAACTTTCCGATAAAGAAAGATTGTATGCATAAATCAGATTTGGATAAAATCGCCGAAATTCTGCAAAAACAAAAACCCGAACTAATTGTATTTGGAAAAAGTATGTTTCTGCACAAGGAACCGGTTCAATTTGTTTATAACATTGTTAAAAATTTTAATCCCAGACCGGTGCTGATGTTTGATATGGCCCATGTGCTTGGACTCTATGGTGCATTCCAGGAACCATTTAAAGAAGGTGCTGATATCGTCACTGGCAGTACACATAAAACCTTCTTTGGACCCCAAAGGGGTGTCATCGCCTCAACCATTACCAAAGATTCTCCATTATCAAAATTATGGATTGAAATAAAGAGCAGGGCATTTCCAGGTTCAACAAGCAATCATCATTTAGGGACATTACTCGCCCTGTTGATGGCAACCTATGAAATGAATGCATTTAAAAAAGAATATCAGACCCAAGTAATAAAGAATGCCAAGGCATTTGCGCGTGCATTAAAGGACTTAGGCATTGAGGTAGAAGGTGACGAAAGAGAAGGATTTACAGAAACCCATCAAGTTGTTATCAGAGTGAAAAAATATGGTAGTGGTAATGAACTGGCGCGTCGATTGGAAAATAACAATATCATTACTAATTATCAGGCTTTACCAGATGACGAGAGCTTTCTTGACGCCAGTGGTATAAGGATGGGTGTTCAGGAAATGACAAGGTTTGGAATGAAAGAAAAAGACTTTAATTCACTTGCTGAATTTATCGTCGATGTGATAGTAAAAAATAAAAATGTTAAAGAGGAAGTAAAAAAATTCCGCGGTAAATTTGCAAGAATGGAATATTGCCTTTCCCCTGAAGAAGCAATCCCATTTGCAGTGAAGATCTTCTCAAGCGTTTTCCCGGATATTGAATATTTTAAAAAATTTGTAAAAAATTTAGAAAATTTTGTAAAATAGAATGAAACCGACCTGACTCAATATGAACAGTCTGGCCAAAAAATTGAGGAGACTTTTGTTAAAGAAAAATTTTAGTTTGAGTGTCTGTGAATCCTGCACTGGTGGTATGCTGGGAAGTATAATAACAGAAATACCTAAAAGTTCAGATTATTTTAAGGGCGGAATAATCGCTTATTCCAATGAAATAAAAAATAAAATCGTCGGTGTTAAAAATAAAACCCTTAAAAAATTCGGTGCAGTGAGCGAACAGACTGCAAAAGAAATGGCACTCGGGGTGAAAAAAATTACTAATTCAGATATTGGCATTTCAATAACCGGCATCGCTGGCCCGGGTGGAGGCACAAAAACAAAACCGGTAGGTCTTGTCTATATTGGGATTGCAATAGAGGGAAAATTAAAGGTGAAAAAAAATATTTTTTCTGGAAATAGGCAACAAATAAGAAAAAAAGCCTGCAAAAATGCATTAAGCATGTTGAACCAATTACTTAAGGGTGGTTAATGAGAACATTTATTGCCGTTGAGATCCCAGAAAAAGAAAGAAAAACGATCTGGGAATTAATAATTGAACAAAAAAAGAAGAACCTGCCGATAAAGTGGGTTGAATTTCAAAATCTTCATATTACTTTGAAGTTCCTCGGCGAAATCGATGAGAAAAAATTGGACAGAATTTTAGATATTCTATCAACAATAAGCAGTAGAACAAAATCATTCAAAATATCTCTGGAAAATATTGGCTGTTTTCCAGGAATACGAAATCCAAGAGTTTTATGGATCGGAGTAAACCATGGAGGCAATGAATTGATTAAACTGGCTACGGAGATAGAAAATGATCTATACAAAATCGGTTTCAAGAAAGAAGATAAAAAATTTCATCCCCATCTGACAATCGGCAGGATAAAAACACCCTGCACAGTTGAAGATATTATGAATCAAAAGATTAAAACCGAATTGTTTGATGTAAAAGAATTTATTCTCTTTAAATCAATGCTTCAACCCTCAGGTCCGATATATGAGAAATTAAAAAATTTCCCCTTACTCTGAAGGTAATTCCGGGACTACCTTTACACCCCGTTTTGAGCCCGGGGTATTATCAAATACTTCAATAATATAGAATAACAGAAGCGGAAAAACTCTGGGGAATTTACCATGCATATACTCGTGAGCAAGATTTACAAATTGCAATAATTTTTTTTCAGAAGGTAGTGCCGTATCATCGTCAGGATGGACGACCCGAGCAATTGTCCTCAATTCATAGGTCGGGATATCCATAAAGACAATTGTTGCCACAGGATTTTCCATTATGTTCAAAAAAGTATGTGTCTCAAAATCCTTGGTTGTGTATAATTCCAGCGAAGTTTGTTTACGCCAATCAAAGAAATCAGCATTTTCATACAATGATTTCAGAACATCCATTTTCTCATGCATTTTTTTATCAAAAGTACTTTTCAAAAGATCAATTGCTTCGTCTAATTTTTCATCCTTTGGTGCCAGACCCGTTCCTTTCACAGCATTATTCAAGGAAAATTGCGTATCAAATCTCTTAAGTCCGTAAGTGGCAACGACACCCGAGTGGGGTCCTCCCAGTTCGGGCATTTTTCCAATTTTTATATTATCAATAAATTCGAGCCTTCTCTTCTGATTCCATTCTATAAATTCTTTAGGTGGTTCAATCAGATTATATATCTGCCATTTCCCATCAATCTTTGCCTTGACCTTCCCTGAACCATATAATGAAACATCCACTGACTGCTGAATGAATTTACCATTCCGCCAGAAATTCTTCTTTGAATGTTCCCATTTACCCGCCCATAACAATTTAGGTAAACTTTTAAAAGATAAAAAGAGGCTGAAAAAAAAACCTATCGATTTGAGAAACTTTCGCCTTGTCATTCTTTACCTCCTTGGGGGGTTTTCCCCTCTCATCATTTTTAAAAAATGTCTAACGATATCCGGGTCAAGTCTCGTTCCACTAAATGACTCCATCGCCTCCAGTGCCCCTTCATTTGAAAATGGCTTCCGGTAAGAACGAATTGTCGTCATCGCATCATAAACATCACATACTGCAAGAATTCGTGATTCCAGAGGAATTTCATCGCCCTTCAATCCATCAGGATAACCGGTGCCATCATAATTCTCGTGGTGATGTCTTATTATCGGCACAACATCTTTTAAACCCTCAATCTGTTCGAGCATTCTTGCCCCTTCAACCGGATGCCTTTTGATCTCAGCAAATTCGAATTCATCAAGCGCACCTGGTTTATTCAATATCGCTTCGTTTATTCCGATCTTGCCAATATCATGCAATAGACCAGCCCAATAAAGCAATTTCTTCTTTCCATCCTCGATCCCTAATTTAGCTGCCAATGTTATTGCCAGTTCGGTCACCCGTTCTGAATGTCCACGGGTATAAGAATCTTTCACCTCCATTGCCAGAACAAATGCCTTTATCGTCTCGGCATAACTTTTTTCTATCTTCTCATAAAGAATTGCATTTTCAAGAAATGTCGAGATCCTGTGGGCAATATCATCGAGCAAATCTATTGTCATCAAATCAAAGCGGTCTTTAATTTTGCTTTGAAAATCTATTACACCCAGTAGTTTTGTCCCCGAAATAAGCGGAATTGCAATTTCAGATTTTACACCTTCAATTGCTGAAACATATTTCTCATCTTTTTCTACGTCTGGCACATAAATTAATCTCTTTCTGCGCATTGCCTCACCAACAATGCCTCGATACAGTGGCACAGATTCAAATCCAGGTTTTATTTTGACTTTAGGTGTTATCGCCTTGATTTCAAGTTTCTCGTTTTTTTCATCCGGAACTAATATCGTAGTTATAAGATTACCCAATGCTGAATCAATCAAATTTACCGCAGTCTTCATCAGTTCTTCTATGCTCATAATACTGCTGATATGGTATTCAATTTGATAAAGCAATGTCAGATCATTAATTGCCTTATTCAATTGTTCGAATAACCGTGCGTTATAAATGGCAATTGCTGATTGCCCTGCCATAAGTTTTAAAAATTTCACCATACTGTTTGTAAATATATTATTCCTATATTTGTCCCAACACATTATAATCCCGAGGAAATTATCTCTAATCATAAGAGGAAGAGCGATAAAAGAAGCAACATCCATATCAGGTGATGATTTATTTCGGTAATATTTTCTCAGAATTTTCTTATATCCTGTTGTCAACATAACCCGCTTTTGTTTAAAAATTTCAAAAAGAATCTTTGAATTATCGATGTGCATTGTTGGATGCGTATTCACTTGTTTACCATTATCGATAAAAAATACCGGCTTCAAAATATGCTTCTCTTGATCGTAAAGATCAATCCTTAAATTTTTTACCTTAACAATACGTTTTACTTGCTCGTACATCTTATTATAAAGCCTCTCTGGATTTAACTCGGTCGCAACAATTCGGTTTATATCGTCGACCATTTTTAAGCCTGTCACTTCTTCACTCATCGCTTTAAGCATCATATAATTGCGGAGACAGATCTCCAGCATATTTGCTTCTTTATTTAATTTTAATATTTGCTTCGGATTTAATTTTCTATGCGTAAATTGGATTATCAAAGCACCAATAATATCCTGATTAAACTTAACGGGAATAATCAGAAGTTCACCCGGCATGTTGGTGAATATTTTGCATTGCCTATTATTATCGCCCGTCGATAATGAAAAACTTTTTGAAAGAATCGATAAAGATATATCCCTTCCCAATTTCAATATCTTCGCATTCTTCAAATAATAATTACTACCAATTGCAAATAAACAGTGCAATGTTTTAGATCTTGCATCGCAGGTATATACGGCAATACTCTTTGCACCCGATTTTTTAATAAAAAAATGGGCAATCTCATTGAGATATTTTTGTATTTTT
>CBFGJP010000030.1:0-25411 GCA_965649105.1 Caldifarciminota bacterium | reverse complement strand
GACATAAGTGTTGCCTGGGGTGCAGGCAGTTTATCAGAACCAATGACCATCCTCTTGTGCAGGAGCATCAAAACGCCACCCATAAATAATGCCGGAATAATCACACCGATGAACTCGGCAATCTGCTGATAAAAAGGTGTTGAGCCGACCAGAAATCCGGTCTTTAGATCCTGTGAAGCATCACCTGCCATACAGATTGCAATACATACCACACTACCGATAGACATCGCACCAATCATTCCGGACATTCCCCGCCACCCGAATGCAACAAATATTAAACAGGTGATGAGGAGTGTAGCAATCGTCATCCCGGAGACCGGGCTTGATGAACTACCAACGATTCCGACAATCCGGGAGGCAACGGTAACAAAGAAAAAACTGAATACAACAACAATCAACATTCCGATAATGCCAATATGCGTCTGGGGGATGAGTAGCATCAAGATTGCGATTAGAATTGCACCGGCAATGACCACACTCATTGGAATATCCTGCTCAGTTCTTGGTACATTTTTATCCGGCAGGAATTTGAATCCTTTGAACATCTCTAAAAATCCGAGTTTAAAACATTTAAACACAATTGGACTGGCACGCAGAAGACTTATCAGACCACCGATTGCAACTGCACCCGCACCAATATACCGAATATAATAACTGCGAATCTCTGAAGGTGAGAGTAATGCGACAATATTGTCCGCGGGTGGAATCGGCGATGTGAGATTTGTACCGATAAATGCAATCAAAGGGCTTATTACAAGATAACCTAAGATTGCACCGGAAAGCATATAGGAAGCAATTCTTGGACCAATAATGAACCCAACACCTAATAAAGCGGGTGTTAAATCAATTCCGATTTCCATTCCTTTTACACTACCCACCAGCCAGGTTGCAGTCTCTTTCCATAACTTAACACCACTCATCAAAAATTTGTATATCGCACCGATTCCCACACCCGAAAATACAATCTTTGCCTTTGCACCACCTTTATCACCTGCTTTAAGAATCTCTGCACAGGCGGTGCCTTCAGGATAGGGGAGGATTTTGTGTTCCTGGACTATTAAATAACGCCTTAAAGGAATCATAAAAAGAATACCCAAAAATCCACCCAAAAAAGAGATTAAGATTATTGTCCAGGCATCTGGAAAATAGTCCCACATAAAGAATGCAGGGATTGTAAAGATTATACCGGCAGCAAGGGATTCACCAGAAGAGCCGATGGTCTGGGCGATATTATTCTCTAATATCGTTCCTTTTTTCAATGCGCCTTTTAAGATTGCCATAGATATTACTGCTGCGGGTATTGATGCAGAGACCGTCATCCCAACTTTTAATCCTAAATAGGCATTTGCCAGACCGAAGACAATCGCCAGGATTGAGCCAAGCACAATCGCCCGCGCCGTAAATTCACCCACTTTTTCGTCGGGTTTTATATATGGTTGAAAATTTGAATTCTGTTTCTTATCCATTGTATTTCAATTGTAAATATAATCAGAATTTTTCTTTTTTCAAGTTATTTATCATCGTTGACAATTAATATAAACAGAATAAAATAATGTGTAATGTCTAAAATATCTAAATATAGAATCATTGAGGAAATTGAGGCGGGAAATTATACTCTGGTATATAGGGTGAATGATGGAAAAAACGAACTTATCTTAAAGATTGCCCGGGAGTGTTGTCCAGAATTTAATGAAATAATCCGCAGAGAATTCCAGATTCTTTCTCAATTCAGACATCCCAACATTGTTCAGGTCTATGAATATGATGTGTCCAGTGATGGTAGGGCATTTTTCACACTTGAATATATTTCTGGAAAACCGATAAACCATTCTTTCAAAAAATTTTCCGAGGAATTTATAGAGGCAGTAATCCAGGTTATAAACGCACTCGGTGCATTCCATAACAAAGGGTTCATACACGGTGATTTAAAACCCGAGCATATTCTCTATAACCGAAAAGAAAAAAAGATAGTGCTCATTGATTTTGGATTTGCCGGTATTTCAACCCATCAAATTAAATCATACGGAACACTTGGCTATGTCGCACCCGAGGTTATTAAAAATATCGGTATGGACCAGCGTAGTGATTTATACTCGCTCGGGGTTATCATCTATGAAATATTATCAGGGGCAGGTGTAAAGACTCCAGTTAGACCCTTAAAAAATATTCCGAAACCTTTGAATAATACAATTCTGAAACTTCTTTCAGAAGAGCCCGCCCTGAGACCGACTGCATTAGAACTCTATGATGTGTTTAATGAATTTCTGCGGGAAAAATTTGTAATTCCACATTATGCAGTCCAACTACCACCCACGGGATTCGTTGAGGTGCCTGAGATTATGGAGAAACTATTGAGATTAAAGGGTGAGACGGTCATTATATATGGTGAGGTGGGTGCGGGAAAGACAAGGATCTTAAAAGAAATGCGTTATAAATACCTATTTAAAAATTATGATGTTTTTTTGTATACCGGCAGGGAAGAAGGTTATTTTTACGAGTTTATCTGTAATTCTATAAATTTCAATGATCTGGATTTTTCTAAAAAAGAAGACCGATTTCAGGTCTATGCAGATATTACTGAAAGGCTGATTGAATTTGCAAAGGATAGAAATATTATCATCCTTGTTGATGACCTTCATAACCTGAATGACTATGAACTCGGGCTTTTCAGATTCATCGGGCACAGTCTTGAGGATACACATATAACAATGATTGCTACTTCTAATCCTGACCCGAGGGTAAGGGATTTGAGTTTCTTTGAGCTAAACTTGAAACCTTTCACATTTGATGATATGAAGAGATTGATTGAGAAGACATTCTTTGAGATTGAGACAAAGGATGGAAGTGAAATCTTTCTGTTTGTAGAATGGCTCCATAGATATACCGGTGGCAATCCATTATTCATTGTTGAGACTTTAAAAACACTCCACAGCCAGGGGATTTTGATGTACTATCAAAACCGATGGCAGATTGATATGGAGGCATTAAAAAAGTTGCACATTCCAGATAGTATTGAAGGCACCATCTCTGCACGATTAAAGGGATTGAGTGACAATGAACTCTATATTCTTAAAATTCTCTCTATTGCTGATTATCCATTGGAGTCTTCTATCCTTTCCACAGTAATGCCTGAATTGACCAGTATCAGTATTGAAATCTTAAAGATGGTTGGATTGATCAAAGAGGAACACATCAGTGGAAATATGGTCTTCTCCATTGCAAATCAGATTATAAAGACATTGGTGGAAAGAATGATAAGGAAAGAAGAGCGGGCGATGTTTATCACAAATATTATCAGGGCGATAGAATATAACCAGGTAAAAAGGGATTTTTACCCGTTGCTGGGGAGGCTATACAGAGAGATTGGCGATGAGAAAAGGGCATTCATTTATTATCTTCTTGCTGCAGAGGAGATGGAGAAGATAAACGACATAAGGTCTGCGCTTGGATATTACACATATACATTTGAGTGTAGTAAGGGATTGGATAATCACATTGAGGTCGCACTAAAGTTAGGTGAACTCTACCTTTTATCTGGAGAAAATGAGAAGGCGATTGAATTTTACAATAGATGTATCGAATCCCCAACAAAGCCTGGGGCTCTTTTTGGATTGGGAAAGGCGTATTCAAACCTCGGTGATTTTGAAAAGGCGATTCTACATCTTAAAAAAGCCATGGAAGAAACAGAAGAAGAAGTTAAACAGGTAGAGATTTTAAACCGACTTGCCTATTGTTATATCTGTTTAAAGGACTTCGTTGAGGGGGAGAGGATACTCAATAGATCAATAGATATTTCAAAAAAGACAGAGAGCCCTAAACTTGAGGCAGAGGCGCTATACTATTATGCAACACTTGATTGGTTCAAGGGTGATTATAATAGAGGGATAAAGACCTGCCTTGAACTACTTGACTTCTGTAATGGGCACAATCTTGATAAACAGTCTGCCTATACTGCTAACCTATTGAGTTCATTTTATCTGCAGGTGAATGATGTTGAAAATGGATTAAGATATATTGAGATGGCAATAAGGGGTTTTGAGTTGATGAGGGATGTCAATGCCCTTGTCCCTGCAATGTTAAATAAAGGGATGTTAATTGCGAATAGCGGTGATATAAAAAAGGCGATGCTGGTATTTGAAAAATCTTTGGATTACTCTTTAAAGACTGGGTCTAAAAGGTATCAATATATCTGTCTAACAAATATTGCAGGTATCCTTGAGGAGACGAATAAATTTGATAAGGCGATAGAATATTATAATAAGGCACTTGAGATTGAGCCTGAATCTACCTATGCAAACTATCCCCTCTCAATGGTCTATTATAAACTATCGGAGATTGATAAGGCAAAATCAATCCTTGAGGAGAAGATGGCAAAGAAAGAAGATGTTCTATATTTTATTGGACTTGGTATGGTGTATTCAGCCCTGGGAAGGATTGAAAAGGCAAAGGAATATATAGAAACGGGACTTGAGAGAATAAAAAAAGAGGGTGCTGAGGCATCTATCCAGCGCGAGGTATATATAAAATCATGCCAGTTGTTTTACGAAACAGGTGCGTTTGAAAGGGCATTAGCCATTGCCGAGGAATTGAAAAAGATTGCAATAAGGGGTACCAGGGATTATATCATCGCAGACGCATTTATAAAGATAAATAAGTTCAGACTGGGATTGGTAGATAACTTAGATATAGATGCAGAACTCAAATATCTAAAAGAGAGGGATTTTTTGTATGATTATGGATATATTAAAAAATGTAAGATAGAGTCAATCATTGATAGAGGTGTTGAGCCGGAAAGGATAAAGGATATAGCAGGTGCACTTGAGTCAGTGGAACAGATATTCAAATCAATCAGTGCTGAACTTGAATTTAACAGGGTCCAGAAACTGAAATTGTATATCTATCCCGAGGTCATTCGTGATTATTCACGGAGGATGATCTCTGCCCGGTATCTTGATACATTCTCTAAAATCGCTGAACTCATAAATTCCCATCTTGGGGATGAGGACTTTATAATTAATACCCTTGACCTGGTGATAAATGCCACGGGTGCAGAGAGGGGGGCGATATTTATCAGGGGTGAGAGGGATATGGAGTTTGTAGCGGGAAGGAATATAGACAAAAAGACGATAGAGGATGCGAATGAACTATCAAAGACAGCAATTGAAGAGATTGATAAAAACAAGATAGTCTTTATCCCCAATGCGGTGGATGACCCTAAATTCAATACAAAAAAGAGTGTCCTATTGAATCGTATCCGCTCAATACTCTGTATTCCACTTGTGATAAGTGGACATGTCGTCGGTGCTATATACCTTGATTCAAGAATCATCGGCTCAATCTTCAATGAGCAGGACCGTGATTTTTTGATTGCTATATCAAAGATTCTTGCCACGGTCATTGAAAAGTCTATTGTGTTCAAAAATTTAAGAAACGAGAATATATTGCTAAAGACGAATGTGCTTTTCGGTATTGGCGCAGGGTATCTGATAAGCGAATCAAAAAAGATGAAGAAGATTTACCAGGATCTGGATTTAATCGCCCAGTCCGATGCACCGGTCTTGATCACTGGTGAGACCGGGACCGGAAAGGGTATGCTTGCCCGATTGATTCATATGAAGAGCAAACGCCGTGAAAAGAAATTCATCTCAATAAACTGTGGTGCAATACCTGAGACACTCTTAGAATCCGAACTATTCGGACATAAAAAGGGTTCATTCACAGGTGCATATTCAGACAAGAGGGGGTTATTAGAAGAGGGTGAGGGAGGGACGATATTCCTGGATGAGATTTCTAACACAGGTCCTGGGTTCCAGGCAAAGATACTTGAGGCGATTGAGGATAAGATAATCCGCAGGCTCGGTGAAACGACAACAAGGCAGATAGATGTAAGGTTCATCCTTGCCTCAAATAGAAACCTTGAGGAAGAGGTGGAAGAGGGACGGTTCAGACAGGATTTGTATTACAGGATAAATGTCTTTAAGATAGATGTTCCACCTTTGAGAGAAAGGGTTGATGATATACCCGAACTGGCAAAATTCTTTTTAGACAAGTATTGCAGGGAACTTGGAAGGAATATAAAAGGTTTTGCACCAGGTGTGATGGAACGATTAAAGGATTATCACTGGCAGGGGAATATTCGCGAACTTGAGAATGTAATTGAGAGGGCAGTTACACTTTGCAGGGGTGATATTATAGGGTTTAATGAAATCGGTTTAGGCAGACCAAAAGAGGAGATACTTCCTTTAAAAGAAATAGAGAAGGAGGTTATTCTTGAGGCATTGAATGCGACAGGATGGAATAAGGAAAAGGCTGCAGAGAAACTCGGTATATCGCGCAAGACATTGTATAATCTTCTCAAGCGATACTCAATAACCCGTTGATAATAAACCATATTTGGTTTTATATTAGATTTTAACCGATAGGTGCAGGTAACCCGGTTTAAACCCATGCGACAGCCCGAATTTGTGTGTAAAAATTACACATTCAGACCCCAAAAAATCTCGTAATTTCATAGTCTTTCAGGAAGTGCCAAAATTGTGTAAAATTTACACATTTTGAAACTCCCTAAGGATATTTTCTAATGAAATTTCATTACTTTTTTCAGGCACGATTTTTGCTATATAAGATGGTAAAAGGAGTCAATATGAAGAAAGCCATAACATATATCATAATCCTATTGGTGCTCGGGGCCATATTTGGCATCAGTATGCACCAGAATAGAAATCCAGTCCTGAACTCAGGACTTGATATCATATCACCCGCGGTGGCGTTTGCGGATTCAGATACAGTGGGGGCACCAAAACCACCTCCGCCACCACCACCGATTAATTGATTTTAAAAAAGGGGTGTTTATGGCACCTGTCCATCTTTACGAGATAAAGATGATTGATGGGACAAGATACCGGGGTGAGATTGCCTACAGGGATGATAAGATGATTGTTTTGAAACTGGCAAATTACGATCGGGCTGAATTCGGTTCAAGGATAAAACTGTTCTATAACGGAATAATGAGCATCCAGGAGCTTGGCTGGCGCAAGATAATGCTGAAGCCGGTTCGGTTAGATTAATGATGTTTTAAGGGGATTGCCTGAAAAGGCAATCCCCTGATAATAAAAATCTATATGAATGAAATAATAAACCTGTCTGCGTTATTTTTTCAGATAGTCACAATATTTTTTGTGTTAAATTATTATAAGCGGGTGCCTAATAGTGCATGGATATTTGTAATAATTGCATTATTTTTTATGTCGTTAAGAGGGATATTAAATTTAGTGGGATTTAATCTTGCATCACTTGAAATTGTGATGCTTATCATTAGTATCTTTCTATTCCTCGGATTTTTATCTGCAGGTCATATTATCAAGGAGGTAAATAGAATAATCGGCTACCTGAAGGGTTTATGGGAAATTGACCGGGTTATAATTTCAGGACTTACCCCGAAAAGTATATTAAGTGGAATAAAAGGGGTGATAAACGAGGTTTTTAATTGCACAGGTATGGGGATTTATGTTTTTCATAAACCAGATATGAATTTGATGCCATACACAAACCAGAACCTTAGTGAAGAATTTCACAAGGAGATGACTGAGAATAAAGATAGCCTGCTCTGGAGGATAGTTAAAGAAAAAAAGGCGGTTATCATTAAAAAAGGTGATAATCAGATGTCTCTCTCGCCTGCATTAAAAAAACTTAGTTTTTCAACCTTCCTCGGTGTACCACTGATTTTGCGGGGGGACTCACTGGGTGCGCTTATTATTTTCTCAAATAGTAAAATTTATAAAACAGATGAAATAAAAAAATATGTTGAGGGAGTAAGCAGACAACTCGTTATTGCACTTGATAGAATCCAAACGATAGAACGGATTAAAGAAATAAATGTTGAATCGGTATCGGCCCTGGTCCAGGCGATTGAGATGCGTGACCCCTATACAAAAGGGCATTCATTACAGGTTTCAAATCTTGCATTTGAACTTGCAAAAAAGTTTGGAAGTTCTGAGCGTGAATTAGAACTCATAAAATTTGCCGGTTTATTGCATGATGTTGGTAAGATTGCAGTCCCTGAGCACATTCTAAATAAGCCATCAAGTTTAAATGAAGAGGAATGGATAATTATGAGAAGACATCCAAAATATAGTTCCGAGATAATAAAACCCATAAAAGGACTGATGGAGATTGAACAATGGATACTATACCATCATGAGCGATGGGATGGAAGTGGTTATCCAGAAGGATTGAAGGAAAGGGAAATTCCATTTTTTTCACGCATCCTTGCAGTCTGTGATACATATTCTGCAATGCTAAGTAAACGACCGTATAGAAAAGGGCTCAGCGATGAAGAGGCGAGGGAGGAAATAAAAAAATATTCAGGGAAACAATTTGATCCAGAGGTAGTCCAGATGTTTTTAACCTTTCCCAAAGAATTTTTGATGAACTATATTGAAAAGACAACATTCCTTCCATAAAAATCCACCACTGGCTGGGTTTATTGATAGTTCGACCTGGTTCTGAACATCTTGACTTATTTTCTAAAATGATTATCATTAACTATGAGTTTTCTGTTGATTCTGCTTGTACTACAGGTAAAAACCATATATCTTGGTGAGCTGAGTGGTGTAATAAGTCCGGCAAGCAGTGCCTACATAATCCGTGCCATAACCTTTGCCGAGGATAAAGATGCAGAATGCCTCATTATAAAAATTGATACACCAGGCGGGCTTGATGAATCAATGCGGGAGATTACAAAAAGAATTTTAAATGCCAAAATTCCGGTTGTGATATATGTTGCTCCTAAAGGAGCGCGTGCGGCATCAGCCGGGGTATTTATTCTATACTCGAGCCATATTGCGGCAATGGCGCCGGGAACAAATGTTGGTGCGGCGCATCCGGTGGGAATGGGCGGAGAAAAGGCTGATAGTGTAATGGCTGACAAAGTAACTAATGATGCAGTGGCGTATCTACAATCTTTGGCAAAGGCAAGGAATAGAAATATCCAGTGGGCAGAAAAGGCGGTACGTCAAAGTGCCTCAATTGACGATGAAACTGCATTGAAGATAGGGGTTTGTGAAATCATTGCCGAAAATGAAGAAGATTTGATAAAGAAATTAGATGGTAGAGAAGTAAAAATCCAGGAGCAGACAAAGAAGATCAATACAAAATCAATACCGGTCAAAAAACTTTCAATGACCCTGCGAGAAAAATTGCTTTTGATACTAACAAATCCGAATATTGCATATATTTTATTATTACTTGGCATATATGGTTTATTTTTTGAACTCCAGAATCCCGGAATGATTTTTCCCGGAGTGGTCGGTGGGATTTGTTTAATCTTAGGATTCTATGCTTTACATCTTTTGCCGGTAAATTATGCCGGACTGGCACTTATCGTCTTGTCTGCAATATTTTTTATCCTGGAAATTTATGTAACATCACATGGATTATTGAGTATCGGTGGCGTTTTATCATTGATAATTGGTTCTTTGATTCTTTTTGAGAGTGACCTGCCATTTTTGAGGGTATCCTGGGAGGTGATAATGGTTGTTGTTATTATTATCGTGGTTTTTGTGGGGTTATTATTATTTTTAGGCATCAGAGCCCAGTTTAGAAAACCTGCGGCAGGAAAGGAAGGGCTTGTGGGGGAAACAGGAATTGCCCGAACCGATATTGATAATAACGGGGGAACGGTTTTTGTCCATGGTGAATGGTGGAATGCAGTCAGTGATAAGCCAATAAAAAGGGGAGCAAAAATAAGAGTTATAAACTCTGAGGGGATGTTATTAAAGGTTGAAGAGATTTGATAATTTTCTATCTTATAAGTATCTTTGAAAATTTTCTCTTCCCAGACCTTGTCCTGAATACTTCAAAATTTAATCCTGCAGATTGTATTGAGCAGAAATTTTTTATATCCCTGGGGGGCTATGAAAAATTCGGAATTAATGAATTGCAAACCTGGAATGCAGATCTGCAAATTCGGCCTTTCAAACTAAGAATAAAAACATTTGGTAATGAACTCTACCGGGAGAATGCTTTTGAATTTTCGGCCGGATTTATGTTATATAAAACATTGGTAAGTGGCATTGGTATTGGATTATTAAATAACTGGATAAAAGAATTCACAAATCGCTTCACATATACCGTAAAATTGGGCAGCGTCTTTTATCTATCCAATTTCAAATTTGATTTTTGTCTTAATAACATAAATTTTCCGAAATTTTCTGATATTGATTATTTGCCTGTAACCTATTTTTTAGGCTCAACCTATTTTTTAAACAAAGGATTTAAACCGTATTTTTACATAATGGGAAAAGAGAAAGAAAAACCATTTTTCAAGCCGGGGTTACTTATATCACCCGTCAGGAATTTTGAATTTTTTACTGGATTGAGCACGGAAAATTTTCTTTTTGAATTCGGTCTGAGAATACATTTTGGCAGAATTATTCTTGATTATGCCGGAACAAGCCATCGTCAATTAGGTTTTACACATTCATTCTTTGTTAATTTATTTTGATGTTTATCTTCATCTTTTTATTATTTAGTACATTAAATCAGGAATTATTTGAAATCGAGCAGGAAAAAGATTTTGAATCGATACTCGATGAGTTGGAAAACTTAAAAAACAATCCGATTGACCTTAATACTGCGAACTTAATAGAACTGGCAAAGATTCCTTTTCTAAAACCAGCCGATTGTTTTAAGATTATCGGACATAGGGAGATTTTTGGTAAGTTTGAAACAGTTGATGACCTCCTCAAAATAAAAGGATTCGACCGCGCATTTGTTGATTTAATTAGACCATATGTAACGGTAAAAATGAAACCCATTAAATGGAAGGGCGTGCAGAGTAGATTCAGGTTCCAGAAAGAGGCAGGTAAAAATGGCAGTGAAGAATATTACACAAAAAACATATTTGCTATAAATGACTATAAGATTTTTCTGGTAACAGAAAAAGACCCCTATGAGTCTTCCTTTCTTGACTATTATAGTACAGGCGTTTTGATCGATGAAGGCAAAAGGAAATTTGCCTTAGGCAATTATAATCTTGACTTTGGCTCAGGTATCATTCTTTCATCGACCGGTACATTCTTCCAGGGGACTGATTTCAGATTGCTGACCCGGGAGCATGGTCTAATGCCATATACTTCGACAATGGAAAATGGCGGATTTTTTGGTGCGGCACTGAGCGATACCTTGTTTATTAATTACGCGCTTTTCTATTCAAACCAAAAACTTGATGGCAGGGTTGATACATCAGGGTATGCAAGGTCATTTGACCCATCAGGAGACCATACGGATTCAGCATCCAGGGCACATAAGGATCGTATCCGTGAGGAAATGTTGGGTTATAATATACGCTATACAGTTGAAAATATACTATTAAGCCAAACCACATACTGGTCTGGTTATGAACCATCGTTTTGTTGTTCGGATTCCACGATTGATTTCTATGGGAAGAGTTATTTTATGAGCGGGTTTAATCTCAATTATTATACCGACAGGTTTATCCTTTTCGCGGAAATTGCAAGGTCATTTCAAAATCGTCTGGGTAGTGTTTTTGGTTGGGTAGGGCTTTTACCTTATAATTTTGAATTTAATCTCGCAGGGAAATATTTTAATCCGGGATTTTATGCCCCAAAAGGTGCTGAAGCAGATGAGGATTATATTGGTTTATATTTTGACTTAAATAACAATTCCCATATAATTGACGCGGGAACGACAATCAATATTTATACCGACAATCAGGCGGATACAAATCGATACGATTTTAGATTAAATCTTGGTAAAAGAGTCAGCCTTGCTGAAATAAACATAAATTTGCGCTGGCTATATCGAGAGAACTGTAAAGAAATTTCGGGTTCCAGAATCTTTTTAAGAGTTAAGCCCAAAAGATTATTATATTTTGATTTAAGGCTCGAGGAAAAATATGCTTATGAAGACATATTAAAAAGGGGGTTGTTTGGGGGCGTTGAGGCAGGGATTGACACACGCTTTTTTACGGCAAAGATGCGGTTGGGTTTATTTGATACTGATTCTTATTCAACCCGCATTTATGTTTATGAACCAGATTTACCCGGCATTATCAATAATCGAATGGTTTTTGGCAAGGGGAGATATGGTTTTGTCCTTCTTTCATTAAAACCACTAAAAAACATAAGTTTTACAATTAAATCTGCTTTTGTAGAAAAGGATTCGTTAATAAAAAATATCAAGACCCAGTTAGATACAAAATTTTAAATTTAATCTGCCCCCTTGACTTACTAAAATTTTTATATATTATTTTCTTATTCATTTTAGAAATCCGAATTTAATAAAATTTGTTGAATTTTTAAGGAGGTGCAATGATTGAAGTTCAGGATTTATCTAAACACTTTGGTTCAACAAAGGCAGTTGATGAGATTAATTTTAATATTGGCAAAGGCGAGATCGTGGCATTCCTTGGGCCGAATGGTGCGGGTAAGACAACGACAATGCGAATGCTTACTGGCTATCTAATGCCTACTAAAGGTAAATGTCTGATCAACGGAATCGATGTTACAGCAGAACCGATAAAGACGAAAGAGTTGATTGGATATCTTCCTGAAGATAACCCTTTATATCCGGATATGAAGGTTTATGAATACCTTGAATTTATCGCTACCATAAGGAAAATAAAAAATTCAGGCGATCGAGTAAGAGAAGTTGCCGAAGTCTGCGGTGTTGCTTCGGTATTGCATAAAGAGATTGGTACCCTTTCGCGCGGTTATCGGCAAAGGGTAGGGGTAGCCCAAGCAATAATGCACAATCCCGATATCTTAATACTTGATGAACCAACCGAAGGACTCGACCCCAACCAGGTGGTTGAGTTACGCAATCTTATAAAAGAACTTGGTAAAGAAAAAACCGTAATGCTCTCAACCCATATTCTTTCGGAAGCCGAAGCAACCTGTGAAAGAGTTTTGATTATAAACCGAGGTAAACTTGTTGCTGATGGCAACAAGAGCGAAATAAGGGCAATGGCTAAAGGGGGCGAAACGATAACTCTTGAAATAATAGCCAGACAAAGTCCGCTGAAAGATTTAAAACAGATCGCCGAAATAAAAGAAATTAATGAGAAAAAGGCAGAAGGTAATTTTTATCAATACGAAATAGTTAGTGAAAAAGATATCAGAGAGACAATATTTGATACGGCCGTAAATAAGGGTTGGAAAATTATTGACCTCCATCGAAGGGCAACATCACTTGAAGATATATTCAGAGAATTGACAAAGGAGGATTAATGATTAAAGCGATAATCAAAAAAGAATTGAATACTTATTTCAATTCGCCTATTGCCTATATTATCCTGATAGTATTTGTTGGAGTGAGTGGCTGGTTCTACGCCCAGGATTTATTTCTGGGGGGTGAATCAGATATAAATGGTTTTGTAAGTATTGTGCCTATCCTGTTTTTACTTTTAATTCCGGGCATTTGTATGAGATTGATTGCTGAAGAAAGGGCACGAGGAACAATTGAAACACTCGCCACGCTTCCGATTAAGGATATTGATGTGGTAATTGGCAAGTGGCTTTCCGCCTTTCTGCTGATTTTGATCGGATTATGTGTGACCATTATCTTTCCAATCATTTCATCTTTTTTAGGGAATATTGATTGGGGTATTGTATTTACAAGTTATATTGGTTTAATACTTTTTGCCTTTTTCTTTACGGGTATTGGTATTTTTGCTTCAGCAATTGCTACGACCCAGATTGTTGCATTCGTCATTGGCATATTTCTTTCTTTTTTCTTTTTTATTATCGGCAAATTGCTTTTTGCCCTCCCGACAAACATTGTGCCTTTCTTCAATTATATCAGCATTGATTACCATCTCAATAATATAATTCGTGGCATCATTGATTCAAGAGATTTTATATATTTTCTCACGCTAACAGTTTTATTTGTTTATGGCGCATTTTATTTCTACAGCCGGATAAAGGAAAGATTACTGAGTGCCACTCAATGGATACTAATTGGTATTGCGATAGTACTTATCAATCTGGTCTCAACAAGATTCTTTTTTAGAATCGATCTTACCCAGGGTAATATCTACTCATTGAGCCGGGCAACATTGAGAATATTGAATGATTTACCCGATAATGTTTTAATTCGTGCTTATATAACAAGTAAGTTACCGTTTCCGTATAATAATCGTGCACAATATATGAATGACTTGCTTGGTGAATATCGATTGCGGTCAAAAGGTAAAATCCGGATTGAATACAACGACCCATCGACACCTGAACAGATTATGGAAGCCCAGCGCAATGGTATTATTCCCCTCCAGTTTACTGAAGTAAAACAGGGCGAGTTTGGGGTGAAACAGGGATTTATGGGACTTGTCTTTCTATTTGAGGATAAGAGAGAAATAATGCCGGTGGTTGAAGATTTTGATAATCTTGAATATGATATTACTTCCCGGATAAAGAAACTGACTCAAGAAGGTATTAAGACGATCGGTTTTACAAGTGGTCATGATGAAGTAACAATAGCGGAAAATCTCTTGAATAAAATAAGGGATCGCTACTCAAGCATAAATGTCAATCTTAAAGACACACTAAATCCAAAGATCGATGCTCTCGTCATTGCTGGCCCCAAAAGTGATTTTGATACTACTGAAACAAAAAAGATCCTTGAATTTATAAACAACAAAATCCCGGTTGCAATGTTTGTGGACAAATTCGGAATAAATTTAGACTTTTTCCTCGCCTTTCCTCTCCGTATGCCTAATTTTGACACGCTTTTGAATAAACTGGGAATCACAATTGAGCCGGGAATGATAATGGACCGCAATAATGAAATGATGGTTTTAAGAAGTCAAACCGGTTCTTTTGTTATGCAGAATATTGTCCCTTATCCATATTTCCCGAAGATAATGGACCTATCGAAACAGAATCCAATCACGAAAGACTTTGAAGCGATTGTTCTACCATTCGTCAGTCCGTTAACCGGTGGTGAAGAACTCGCTCGCACTTCAAAGGCATCCTGGCTTAGAAATTCTCCTCAGTCATTAAATCCGATGGATCAGCAAAGGTTTTTACCATTTGCATTGCCCTTTGACAAACAGGGTCCGTTCAATACCATCAGTTGCCTATCAGGCGATAAAAGGGTTGTGGTGGTGGGTACTTCAAAATTTATTGATAATCAATTTTTGAGTGGGCCCGGCATTGCATTATTTATGAATATTCTTGACTGGCTTACGCAGGATGAAATATTGATTTCTATCCGTACCAAATCTGTTAATATCAGACCATTAAAAGAAATAAGCAAAGGTATGAAGACATTTATCCAGTGGTTATCACCACTATTACCGGTATTCATATTTGTGGTCATTGGTATTATAAGATGGCAAATAAGAAAAGGGGGTAGATTTGGTTATGAAGCATAAGAACTTTCTGATTCTTATTTCTATCATTTTTGTTTTATTTTTAATACTTGTGTTCACCGGTAGAAAATCACAAAAGAAACCGATTATATCGGTTGCAGATTTAAGTTCAATCAAGATTTGTCGACCGAGTGACACAACCGAGATAGAAATCAAAGATAATAAATATCTGATTACAAAACCTTTCTCTTATCCAGGTGATAGTGCTACGATTGCTTTTCTTATAAATAATCTGGCGAAATTAAAAATCGGTGAGGTTATATCAAAAAGAAAAGAAAAATTTGAAGCCTTTGAGGTTGGCGATAATGGATTAAAAATCATGCTTAAAGGGAAGAAGGAAATCTCTTTCTATATCGGCAAGTATGCGGGAGATTATCAAAATTCCTATCTAAGATTTGAAAATGATGATAAAGTTTATCTGGCAAGCGGGATCACGAAACACCAGGTAAATATAAAACCGGATGACTGGCGCGATAAAATTATCTTTAGGATTGACCGAGAACTGATTGAAAAGATTTCTATTGATGGTAAAGAGATACTAAAAAAAGATACTTTCTGGATTTATAATGAAAAAATCATAGAGAAAAATAAAATTGATGGGGTCCTTTTTACATTGAGCGATCTCAGGGCTGTGGGTTTTTCTGATACCGCCGGTTTCCAAATGAGGCATAATATCAAAATATTTACTTCAGGCGGTGGTGAATTTAATCTGGAAATTGGTGATAAACGGGATTATAATTACCTCGTGAAATTAAGTGACAAGCCAACAATCTTCCTTGTGAGCGAATACACGGTGAATAATTTTCTAAATCTTATCCCTGGCCAAGATAAAAAGAAAGAAAGTTAAGAAAAGCGATATAAAAATGGGGGTCTAAAAGGACTTGACTTTTCTTCTTTTTAAATTATAATAATTATAATGGAGGTTTTTGATGCATAAACTCTTTACTCTGCTCTTGATATTCATTTCCATAGCAGGAGCAGCAGCACAAAGGCCAGGTTGTGTTTTCCTTTTGATCTGGCCCGGCGCAAGGGCAACTGCAATGGCGGGTGCCTTTTCGGCGATCGCAGACGATGCGACTGCCTGCTATTATAACCAGGCAGGACTGGCATTTATGGACAAACAGAACATTACTCTCCAACATGCCCCTTGGCTCTCAGGATTACATGAAGGAATGTATTACGAATATGCTGGATATACTATACCCATAAAGAATGGAACAGGCGGTTTGAACCTGATTTATCTTACAACAGGACCAACAGATGTTATTAACATTGATGGTGTCTATCTCGGAACATACACCACATTTGACATTGCCGGTGCATTAAGTTATGGGTTTAAATTAAATCCCGGGTTGGGTCTGGGTTTAGGCTGGAAGTTTGTATATTCATATCTTGTTGCACCCTGGGTATTCGGCAGGATGCCGGAATTGGGAATCAGAAGTGGTGGCATAGGTATTACTTATGCCTTTGATGTAGGTATGTTATACAAGCCTTTTGCATTCGGTTCATTAGCCATTGTCTTGCAGAATATTGGTCCCAATATAAGTTATTCTCAAAGTGGTGCATCTGATCCACTACCTTACACTCTGAGAATCGGATTAAAAATTCAACCAGTAAATGCAAAAGTTGTAAAAGTCAGTCTTACCGGTGAAGTGACAAAAGTCCTGGTTGGTATGTTTGCCAATTCTAATAATACATTTTTTGAAAGTTTTAAATATGAATTGCAGGAAGCCTGGAAGGGTGTAGGCTTCGAATTAGATTATTTTGACTTTATACAGTTAAGGGGTGGATATTTTTATGATTATGAAGGAAAAAGAATAGGGTTCACCTTTGGTGGTGGGATTAAGGCAGGTGGTTTTTCCCTGGATGTTGGTGTTGACGAGGCAATGTACGATTTCAAAACGACCAACCGTAAGTTTTCATTAAGCTATCAATTTTAACCGTTATTCAGATTCATTTAGATAAATGCTTCTTATTACCGGTGCAACCGGTTTCATCGGCAAAAATTTTGTACTTGAGCAGGCAAAGAAATCACCGGTAAAAATTCTTGTTCGCAGGACCTCTAATGTAGGCATATATAAAAATCAGTCCAGTATTCTGATAAATTATGCGGATTTAGAAAACGACCGGGGACTTGACTACGCACTGGACAATGTTGATGTTGTTATTCATTGCGCTGCAAGAACAATTGGACGCAATTATCAGGAATTTTATCTCGCAAATGTTGTGGCAACCAGGAATTTAATCAAGGCAATGAAGAGGAATAATGTTAATAAAATTATATTTTTGAGTTCCCAATCCGCAGGAGGTCCCGGAAGTTCTAAAAATGGTCTGGATGAAAAAACAAATTCGGTTCCTGTTTCTTTTTATGGATTATCAAAAAAGATTGCTGAAGAAATTGTAATAAATTCCGGACTTGATTATATAATTCTACGTCCATGTTCGGTATATGGCCCATATGATACGGAGATATTAAAAATAATAGGACTCTTAGCAAAAGGGTTCTGTCCGGTTATCGGAAAAGAAGAAAAATACATTAACTTAATTTATGTGAGGGATTTGATTGCGCTCATTCAGACTATTTTAGCAAAAAATCTTTTCAATCGTAAAATCTACTATGTTAGTGATGGGATATGCTATACCTATATGGATGTCATCAAGACGATTCAGGAAATATTAAAAAAAAGAAGATGTACAAAGATAAATATCCCGAAATCCATCGCTCTGTTATTGGGGATGATGAGCGATTTGCTATTGCCACAAAAATTGCGCTTGGTTGGTTACGATAAAATCAAGGAGATGTCTGAAAAATTCTGGGTATGTATAAGTTCAAATATTATGGAGGTTGCTGGATGGAGTCCGAATTATGACCTTAAAAGAGGTATGAAAGAAACAATAAGATGGTATAGAGAAAATAATTACTTAAAGTATTGACTGATTTAATTTTTTTGTTATAATTAAGTATGAATAATGATGGCAGAATTGTGAATGATTTAAAATGGTATGCATTATATACGAAATGCCATCACGAAAGGACTACTAATAAGATCCTTACGGATCAGGGACTCAATACCTTTCTACCGGAAATCCTTGTCCCCAGCCGGCGTAAAGACCGAAAACTTCTTATTAAAAGACCTTTATTCCCCAACTATCTATTTGTTCAGCTTGATAATAATAAAGAAAACTGGCTAAAGGTCTATAAAACAAATGGCGTTGTCAGAATCTGTGGCAATGGTCGGCCCACCCCGGTTCCTGATGAGGATATTGATTCAATAAAAATATTTGTTCAGAGCGACCGTAATATCTATCCACTGCCATACCTTGTTGTTGGTGCTAAGGTAAGGGTTGTTGCGGGACCTCTGGCCGGGGCAATTGGTATTTTGTTGAAAGAGGATACCAGAAAAAGAAAACTTGTTGTTTCTATTGAATTGATGGGTCAATCAGTTTCAGTAACCCTTGCCGATGATGAAGTACGACCTTATTGATGAAATCTCTTAATACCTATTTTTTCGTAAACTTCTTCCATCGTCTGTTTGGCGATTTTATCTGCCCTCTTAAATCCATCGTATAAGACCTCGTAAATATAATCGGGACTTTCGCGTAACTTCCGTTGTTTTTCTTGTATGGGATTTAATTCCGCATAAATATTTTCTGATAGAATTTTTTTACAATCCAGACATCCAATTTCTGCCTTTCTGCATGCCTGAGCACAATAATCTATATCTTTTTGGTTAGAAAATGCAAGATGCATAGTGTAAATATTACAAACTTCAGGATTGCCAGGGTCGCTCCTCTTTTTCCTGTTTGTATCTGTGACCGCGGTACTCAATTTCTTCCAGATTGTTTCTTTATCTTCATCAAGATATATACAATTATCAAGGGATTTGCTCATTTTATTTACACCATCAAGCCCGAGTAATTTTGTTACCTTACCTAGATATTCTTTGGGTTCAGGAAATGTTTCACCAAAATAGGCGTTAAACTTACGGACGATCTCACGGGTCAATTCCAGGTGTGGAATCTGGTCTTCGCCGACTGGAACAACAACCGATTTATAAAGGACAATATCTGCCGCCATCAATACGGGATAATCAAGCAATCCCATATTCAAATAATCAGGATTTTGGGATTTTTTTTCTTTAAATGTCGGTACCCTTGTGAGCCAGGAGATAGGGGTTATTGTGTTCAATATCCAGGCAAGTTCGGTATGTGCAGAGACTGTTGACTGAAGCATAAGAATGCTTTTTTGGGGATCTATCCCAGCAGCAATGTAATCAACCGCGCAATTGAATATTCTTCCTTCCATATTCTTTGGTTCAAATGGAACCGTCATTGCGTGATAATCAACAATGCCATAGATACATTGATAATCTTTCTGAAGGGCAATCATATTCCGCATTGCACCGACATAATTGCCTATGTGTAATCTGCCTGAAGGTTGTATACCGCTGAAGACATTTCCTTTGCTCATAGGTTAATAATACATAAAAAACTTTTTATGTCAACTCTGGATAAAAACAATTTACGAATAATATTTAGATACCGTTTCAGTTGACATTTAATAAATTTTGATTAAACTTGAAACAAAAGGAGGATTTATGAGAGGACTTATGTTACTCTGTATTCTTTTGTGTGCTGTCTATGCAGAGAATAATCCATTCCATCCGGTAACTATTGGTTATTATGAGCCTGAACCAATCAAAGACGGAAATATCCTTTCTATTACTGACTACCATTTTGACCCCTGCACAGAAAAATTAGAGTTACCAGCAAATTTAATGATAAAAGGGTATCCTGAAAATGTGAAAGGATATTACCTTGTTCAGTTGTATGGTCCTGTCTATCAGGACAAACTCCAGCAGATAGGGGCAACGGGTGCAAAATTATTAGGTTGCCATTCTCGTTATAATTTTTTAGTTCAGATGGATAATCAAATCAAAAATAAGGTAGAAAAATTACCAGTTGTAAGGAGTGTGCAGATATTCCAACCCGCATTCAAGTTCTATCGTAATATTCTCAATGGCAATAGATATGGAAAATTTCTTGTATATATCTTCTATACTGAATCAATCGATGATATCGCCCATGATTTAACCAGACTTGGAGTCCAGATTTTGAGTTTTTCAGATACAGATGCAATCAAATTCTTCTGGGTTGAGTGTCAACGTTCAAAATTGATAGAGATTGCAAATATAACTGGTGTCTACTGGATTGAAGAATGGTTCCCTTCGGAACCGGAGAATGACCAGGCACAATGGGTCAACCAAAAAGGGCTTCCCCCAACTGACACAATCCGTGCTATATGGCGTCAGGGTATTTTTGGTATAGACCAGATCCTCGGTTATACAGATACTGGACTTGATGTTAACCATTATGCATTCAGGGATCCAACAATCGCAATCACCGATACCGGTGAATTTCCTAACCACCGAAAGGTTGTAGTATTCAAGAAATATCCACCGGCAAGCGGTGTGGGTGACCCGGATGGACACGGCACCCATGTGGGTGGGACTATCGCAGGCAACGATTCAGCAATGGGCGGCACTGATCCCAGGGACGGCCATTCAAAAGGTGCGAGGATTTCACACCTATGTCCAATACCTTCGTCTTCTTATAACTTTATTACAGTATTTGATATGCTGACCAATAACCTGCGCAATCCTGAATTAAGGGCGAGAACCATATCCAATTCGTGGTGGACAGGTACAATGGGGCAATATTCGGCAAAGAGTATGGAATTAGACCTGTTTTGCTGGAGAAATCCGGATGTGGTGTTGATTAAATCCTGCGGTAATCAAGGGCAGTCTTCACAATACCGGATAACCGAACCAGGAAATGCAAAATCAGTCCTTGCCGTTGCAAGCGTTCGAAATGGCACCAATGCCACTGTTCTATCTACATACTCAAGCCGTGGTCCTGCACCTGATGGTAGGATAAAGCCTGATTGTGCAACACCTGGAGAAGGTATCTATTCTGCTCAGAGAAATACTACGAATTCTTATGTTTCAATGTCCGGAACCTCAATGTCTGCTCCATCCTGTAATGGTTCAGTAGGGTTGATGAGGGAGTATTTGAAAAAGGGTTGGTATCCACGGGGTTATAAAAACCCTCCTGATAGTATGGGATATGTGAGTTCCGCATTACTCAGGGCAATGGTTTATGTATCAACATCCCCTAATATCGGTAATTATATAGTTCCCAGTGAATATATTGGCTGGGGCAGGATAACCGTTGATTCGGTCCTTGCGTTTTCCCTTCCTACACCGGACCGAAGAGAATTGTTGCTTTACGATGATACGATTGGATTATCAACAGGTCAATTTGCTGAATATGTTTTTACAATCATTGATTCGGTTCCTTCGCTGCGTGCGGTTGTTGCCTGGACCGATACCGCTGCTGCAGCAGGGGCAACAAGGGCATTGATAAATAATCTGAATGTAAGGTTGATATCACCCGTTTCAGATTCATTCAAGGGCAATATCTATTCAAATGGTCAATCCGTCCGGAATCCAACCTCACCTTATGATAGTCTAAATCCTTATGAATGTTTCAATATCTCTAATCCACGTAGGGGGCAATGGAGGTTAAGGGTGATGGCAGCAAATGTTGTTACTGCAAGACAGCCCTATGCAGTGGTTCTAACCGGTAATTTCCTTGAAAGTCCGGTCGGAGTTTATGAAGAGGCCTCGGATATGAGCACACCACAAAAGATTGCCTTGAAAATGGTTAATCCAAATCCACAAAAAATCAAAAATGTGAGGTTTAAAGTATACTTGCCACCTGGTGAAAAAAATTATTCCTGCCGTATTTACAATCTATACGGAGGGCTGGTAAAAACCTTGTTTAATGAAAAATCAAACAGGAATGAATGGCAGGTTTTGACCTGGAATTGCAGTGATGATAATGGCAAGATTGTTCCGCAAGGAATATATTTCATCAATCTTAGTGATGGAGAATCAGTGATAACAGAGAAACTGGTTCTAATAAAATAATCTATAGATTATAAGGGAAAAAAGGCGAAGTTAATCACGATATAGCACAATTCTTAAAATAAGATTTTGTCAAACCTATCTTTGTAGTAACGGTTTTTTTCCGACATTGATTTAAGACCCTAGGGGCTTGAATATTTAAATTTCTTGAGTATCATTATCCAATGGCAAATAACATTATTTTAAAGAATCTGGTAAAGGTTTTTAAGAAGCATAATACTGAAGTTCGGGCGGTCAATGGGGTGAGTTTTGAAATCAGGGAGGGTGAGTTATTTGGACTTTTAGGACCGAATGGCGCAGGTAAGACCACACTGATAAAATGCATTTCTACACTCTTAATACCTGATGGTGGCACTGCAATCGTCGGCAGTTGTGATGTTTTGAAAGACCCACTGGGTGTACGAAAAAAGATTGGGGTTCTTACGGGTGGTGAAAGGAGTTTGTACTGGAAATTGAGTGCATATGATAATCTGAAGTATTTTGCGGCGCTTTATGGTGTGCCGAAAAAGAGAGTGAAAGAAAGGATTGAATTTTTGCTGGAACTTATGGATTTGAAAGAAAGGGCGAATGAGAATGTAGAAAAATTTTCAAGTGGTATGAAACAGAAACTGGCAATCGCCCGTGCCTTAGTCCACGACCCACCAATATTATTGATTGATGAACCGACCCTCGGTTTAGACCCTTATTTTGCGAGGTTTATAAGACAGTTTATAAAAGAAGAACTTTCTCATAAATTAAAGAAGACGATATTATTGACGACCCATTATATGGACGAGGCAGATGAATTGTGCGACAGGGTTGCATTTATGAATCGGGGAAGGGTTGAGGCACTTGATACCCCTTTTGCATTAAAAAAGGCGATGCCACAGGAACAGATTCTTGAATTAAAGTGCCTTGGTGATTTGAATAAAGAAGATTTTAATAAGATAAAAGAATCGGCGAGTTTGAATATCTCAAAACAGGATGGTTATCATTATCTCCGCGTGAATACAGATAATCCTGAACTGCTTTTGAGCAGACTTGTGGAATGTGTGCGCGATAAGGCAAAGATTCTATCAGTTCAGGTGACATCACCGACCCTTGAGGATGTATTTGTCTATCTGACCGGGGTGAGTTTAAAAGAGAGCCAGGATGCATGAACCAGAAAAATGGTTAATGGTTTATAGGCATGGATGCTGGTATGGTAATTGGGCTTGGTTGTTTGTTTTAAAAATTGGAATTTAGAAGTTGTTTGAGATTTGGTGCTTGGAATCTGGAGTTTAATAAATGAATGTTATACTTGCTGAGGTAAGAAAGAGTTATAAAATCCTCCTTGCCTATCCGATTGAGATTGCCTTCTGGATATTCTCACCACTTTTATGGGCAATCCCTTTGATCTTTCAGGGCAAGGCGTTGATCGGCGGCTTGAGCAGCAAAAACTTTGGGACGGTTGCAGGCACGACCGAGTTTATACCCTATGTTTTGATCGGTGCTATAATCAGCACCTATATGGCATCTTCAGTCTGGAGTATGGGGTTTGCAATGCGGGATGAAACATACTATGGCACACTTGAACATATCCTCTCTGCACCGGTAAAACCAGTATATATTTTATTGGGTAAGGCATTATTCAATTCCCTTCTTGCCACAACCTATGTTGTGATTCAACTGGGAATTTGTATAATAATCTTTGGTTTACAGGTCACTCTATACAAGATTTTGCCCATTGTCTTCTTTTTAATCCTTTTAATTGCTGGTCTTTATGGTATTGGGTTTGCTGCAGCAGGGTTAACTCTGCTTGTAAAAGAGGCACACGGTTTACTACACCTTTTTGAATATGTATTATTTCTCTTTTCACCGATTCGTTATCCCGTTGAGATAAATCCTATCACCAGAACAATAAGCATCTTCGTCCCGCTTACCTATGCCCTCATTGCCCTGCGCGGTCTTTTGTTAAACATAAAATTTGACTTCTGGAAAAACAGCCTTATTCTCATCGGGATTGACTTGATAATAATACCCCTCGGTCTTTATATCTTCAACTGGGTGGATAGATATACAAGGCAAAAAGGGACCCTGGCGGAGTATTGAGATGGATAAATTTTTGCATTATTTAAGGGCGATCAATGCGGAGAACATAAAAGAGTGGAAGATAGAATTGAAATACAAGCCGGATTTTATAAGACAATTCTTTGAACCTTTCGTCTATCTTTTCCCTTATTTTCTTTATGGATTCGCACTCCTGGGCGCGCGTGATTCCGAGCATTTAAAATCGCTTACCGGCATAAGTGATATATTTGCCTATATATTCGTCGGTTATCTGATAATGGGATTTTTAAATACTGCCTGCTGGGCAATGGGTGCGTCTTTGAGAAAAGAACAGTGGTATGGAACACTTGAGACGATATTTGTTGCACCGGTTCCTCGCTGGGTATATGTTGCGGGGATGGCTTTGCATTCAACATTGCATCAGGGTTTGATAATGCTCATTGAGGCTCTGGTTGTAGTATCTATCTTCAAAATATTTTTTAATATCGGTGGAATGCTTCCGGGATTGATTCTGTTAATACTTATGATTTCCACCCTTTATGGCCTCGGTATTCTCGTTGCCGGACTTACCATTGGATTAAAACAGTGGTGGGTGATAAGTGAGGCAGTATCAACATTGATAAATATTATTACACCCATTGCATATCCCTTGGCTGTTATGCCACTTTTTTTGCAGAAAATCGCCCTTGCTCTGCCCACCACCTATGGTGTGATGGGCATAAGGCATTTCCTGATTGGTGAAAATCTCTTAATCGGTGTTCCAGCAATCTTTTTACGCCTAACAATTATGCTTTTTATCTGGATAGGTTTTGGTCTTGGTATATTCTTGCTTATGGATAGATACGGCAGAAAAAAGGGCGTCCTGGCGATTTATTAATTTTTTTTGCATTCCACTTCGCAAGTGGAGTATGAAACTTCACCAGTTTCTGAAAGATTAAGGGCACTTAAAAAATTATCAGAAAATAAAATTTCAACCTGGGTCTTTATCGCCCCTATCCTGCCC
>CBFGJP010000029.1:0-25994 GCA_965649105.1 Caldifarciminota bacterium | reverse complement strand
AAATATGGATACCATCATCTGCACCAAAAGAATTCCCCCCAATATCTAAATCACCATCATTATCTATATCTGCAAAATCCGTGCAAAACATGCCCCAGGGGTTTGGGTCACCGATAGAAATACCATCATCCCAAGGAATCCAGTTCTGACCTGTCCCATCACCAAGGGCAACCTCCATAATTGAATCACCGAAATCGTTATTTGAATAATTGTGATGCATCCCATAACCAATATCAAGGAGACCATCGTTATTCACATCACCGATTGCAATACCGCCGTATCCAAAATCACCATTTTGATATACATTCCATATACCTTGCCCATTTCCAAACCAGACCATAACACCATGCTCCTGCGTATTTACATACGGAGAACCGTGGTCACCAATTGATAAAATATCAATATGTCCATCATTATTGATGTCCACCATCTCCATCTCGGTCCTTCCACCTTCCATTGCTGGGGTCTCTAATCCCTGTGAAGACTCAATATAACTGAGTGCGTAAATAAGTGAAAAACAAATTAGAAATGCGAGGATAAGGTAAAAAAGATTTTTCATAATGTCCTCCTATTAAATTTTATCAAAAAGATGAAAAAAGTCAAGAAAAAATGTGAGGGTTTAATACAGTCTATCCACCGTAGCAGTTTTTAGTCTTTATTTCTGTCGCAATCGAAAAGCCATTCACAGAGAGGGGTGAAAAGGCGGGTAGAGAAGTAAAGAACGGTAAAAAATAACCAATGATATAAGACTTGCGACCATACCAGCCACCACGCCCTAAAAAGGGATTAAGACAGATTTGTTCTATCTTTCTCTATACTTTCCAGGGCCCCGGGAGGTGTTTCGGTTGGATATCTACCCGTGAAACAGGCAGTGCAAAAACCTGCATCACCCGCACCCACCCCTTTTATCAAACCTTCTATTGATTGATATATCAGGGTATCAGCGCCAATTGATTTTCTTATCTCATCTATTAACTTATTCCTTGCGATAAACTCGCCTCTGGTCTGCATATCTATTCCATAGATACAGGGAAATTTTAAGGGTGGTGAATATACACCAAAATAAACCTCTCTTGCCCCGGCACTTCGTATCAATCCTATTATCTCCTTTGATGTATTCCCCCGTACAATTGAATCATCTATGAGCAGCACTTTCTTATTCTTAATCTCTGACTTTATCACATTCAATTTCATCCGCACCGCCTCAATCCTTTGCTGTTGGGTAGGCATAATAAATGTTCTATGGACATAACGGTTTTTTATCAGACCTTCACGATGTTTTACATTTAAAACCTCTGCTACCATCTGGGCAGAACCCCTTGCCGTATCAGGAACCGGGACAACAACATCGGGTTTGATACCAATCTTCAAACACTCCTTGCCCAGCTCTTCACCGAGTTTTAATCTTGCCTCATATACACCAATCCCGTCTATTACCGAATCCGGTCGTGCAAAATAGACATATTCAAATATACAGGTTGCCTTTCTGCCCTCAACAATAGATTTTGAATAAAAATTTCCGTCTGTATCAACAAATATTGCCTCTCCCGGTGCTACATCCTTGAATTCATCATAGCCGAGCATATCAAGTGCTACACTTTCAGATGCAAAGGCATAACCCCCACTATTCCTTGCATAGACGAGTGGTTTGATACCATTTTTATCCCTGAATGCAAGCAATCCTTTATTCGCAATGACACAGACTACCGCAAAACCACCGATTAACTTTTTATACACCCCTTGCAATGCACTAAACAGTGTTTCAGGGGTGAAATTCTTCAAATCCACCTTTGATAATTCTATAGATAGGATGTTTAATATGACCTCTGCATCACAATTTGAATTTAAATATCTTAAATCCTTTTCAATAATCTCTTTCTTTAAGTCAAAATAATTTACTAAATTCCCATTGTGTGCAAGGGCAATACCATAAGGAACAGTCAATACAAATGGCTGGGCATCCTCTATACCACCGGGTCCCACTGTCGGATAACGCACATGTCCGATACCAATATTTCCATCAAGACGAGCAATATTCTTCGGATTGAATACATTTGTCACAAGCCCCTGCCCTTTTTTCAAATGGAAGGTCCTGTCATAAGTAACTGCACCCGCTGCATCCTGGCCACGATGTTGCAAGGCAATCAATGCCGGGAATATACTATCTATCGCTCTTTTCTTACCGAGGATACCAATTATCCCACACATATCACTCCCACTCTATCGTTGCGGGTGGCTTTGAGGTTATATCATAGACGACCCGGTTTATTCCCTTTACCTCATTCGTAATTCTTCTTGAGACCTCCCTCAAAAATGCATCAGGCAATCTGACCCAGTCTGCAGTCATCCCATCCTCACTATAGACTGCCCTTATTGCACAGACATTCTCATAGGTCCTTTTATCACCCATTACACCAACACTACCCAAGGGTAAAAGAACCGCGAATATCTGCCAGATATCTTTATAATTATTTAATTTTTTTGCCTCTTCCTGTAAAATTCTATCTGCCTCCCTCAATATCTCCAGTCTTTTTTCTGTAATATCTCCGATAATCCGCACCGCAAGACCAGGACCAGGAAAAGGCTTTCTCTGGATAAAGCCCTCAGGCATCCTCAACTCCCTTGCTATCTTTCGCACCTCATCCTTGAAGAGCATTCTTAATGGCTCAATAATCTTTAAATGCATCTTTTCAGGCAGACCACCAACATTGTGATGGCTCTTTATCACCGCGGACGGTCCGATTCCCTTTCCTGATTCAATGACATCTGGATATAATGTGCCCTGAATCAAAAATTCTACACCTTTTATCTTTTTTGCCTCTTCCTCAAATACCCTTATAAATTCATTGCCGATAATCTTTCTCTTCATTTCTGGGTCTTTTACACCTTTAAGTTTTTTTAGGAATCTTTTGCGGGCATCTACCACAATGAGGTTCATACGCTTTTTTAAATTCCTCTCTACCTCATCACGCTCATTGTGTCTTAAAAGACCATTATCTACAAATATACCCACGAAATTTCTACCTATTGCCTTTGATGTCAAAACTCCAGCCACTGTTGAATCAATGCCACCACTTATTGCGCAGATTGCCTTTTTATCGCCAATGGTTTCCCTTATTTCTTCAATCTTTTCATCTATGAATCTCTTCATTGACCAGGTCTTCTTTGCCTTACAGATTTTAAAGAGGAAATTATTTATTATCCTTGTCCCAAATTGTGTATGCCTTACCTCAGGATGGAACTGGACACAATAAAAGTTCTTTAACTGGAATCCTGCAATCGGTGTCGTATCGGTTGATGCGATTATTTTTGCACCAGTGGGCAACTTAACAACCGAATCTCCATGGCTCATCCAGACTTTAAATCTATTTGGTAAGCCATCAAATAATAGATTCTTCTCGACCTTTATCTCGGCGGGACCGTATTCACGGCACTTTGTATGCTGGACCCTGCCCCCAAAGATTTGGGCAGTCAACTGCATACCATAGCATATCCCCAAAATGGGCACACCATATTCAAAGAAATGTCGGAACGATTCAATATCCGTCTCATAGACACTTCCTGGACCACCCGAAAGGATGATGCCTTCAATATTATCTGTCTTTAATTTATCAATGAAACAACTGGATATCTCTGAATATACCCCACATTCCCTTACCCTGCGCGCAATCAACTGGCTATATTGTGAGCCGAAGTCAACAACCGCAATCATAATAGAGTTTATCCATTTTTCATTAAAATTCAAGAGGCCGATTTAAATCAAAAATAATCTTACCGAAATACTTGCAAGATACATCAGGGGAGAACCCCTGAAACCCCCAGCGATGCTCCATCTTATAGTTGGCACCTTCCCTCGGCGATCGGAAATCTCTGATGTATCTTGTCCATATTTTTTCTATGAGGGTTCCATTAGAATTATTGAAATTCCTATTACCTCAAGATATTCAGGGAGAGACCGTTGAAGTAGGGATAGAGGATTACTCCCCTCCCCCCTCACAGAACCGTGCTTGGAAGTTTCCCCCCACACGCCTCTTCGGTAAAACCTCCTTGCTTCCTCTCATAGCAAGTTATTGGATAGATTTTGTTGACAACCTAACTCCAGTTCCAAGTCTGGCGGTTGTGTCCCTCAAGTCCCATCGTATTCCTGTAAACCCCTTCGCTCCACAGACATTGCCCAGTTTCATCGCTACTATGGGTTTATCCGACTGCCATAATGTCATCTGAATTACCTTACCTTCTTCAGGCTTGAGTAATCCATATCCACCATACCTCCGCGACTGTGTCTCGTAGAGATTGACGGAAACATTATGGCTCTCCCGAGTTCCCAGTCTCTCCCTTTGATACCGTGCAGAGGTCTCTGACCCCGTTGGGCTCTTACAACCTCGCTTAACGACTGTAAGAATACTGCTTTCTGCTAAATGTAGAGCATCAGCCCCCGAGACGACAGGACTTACGAGGCTCAATCCCTTCACTTGCGTTCCTGCCCAGCATCTTGCTCCCTCTGGCTTCATAGTATTCGTTACCTCCTACTATGCAGAGTTTGCTACTAATGTGGTTGCTAATCTTTCATTAGATTGGACTTTCACCAATTGGATAAATTGAACTTTGCTCGGCACACACATTATAACCTCCTTTCATCCCTTCCTTTATCCTCCACCTTTAAGATTTTATCGTTTTATTTGGAGTAGGGACTTTAGTCTTGTAAAAAACTAAAAATATTTTACGACAAATGTGATTTTTCTCGCGGCTGGGAAGCCGCTCCTACAGAAGAAAAACAATATCCCCCTTTAGAAAAGGGGGATTGAGGGGGATTTGAAACAATGGTTGTTGGGCATAGATATTGGTATGGTCTTAGGGCATAGTCTATGGCAAAAAAAATAACCAATAACATAAAACTTATGACCATACCATCGGCCACGCCCAAAAACAAAAGACCACTCCCTCTTGGAAAAAGGGAATTTGAAACCCGAAACTGAATAATTATCCACTATTGGAAAGCAAGGCTAAAGCCTTGCCCTACAAGGGATAACAATTGGTTAAATGGTAACTGGTTAAATAAAATTTTGCCCCTAATTGCCCTTTATTGCCCTCTTTAGCCTTTTATCGCCTTTTTTGCCCTTTTAATATATCTCCAGATACTTATCTATCTCCCACTTTGAAACCTGGATTGAGTATTCATTCCACTCACGCAGTTTTATCTCGTAGTATTTTTCAAATAGGATATCGCCAAATGTCCTTTTTACAAGATTGCTGCTGTGATAATACTGCAATGCCTCCCATAAAGACCTCGGAAGGACATCTATCCCCTTGGATTGTAGATCCATACTCTCAAGATGATATACATCTTCTTCAACAGGCTTTGGTGGTTTCAATCTTCTTTTTACACCATCCAGACCCGATTCTAATATGACGCTGAATGCAAGATAGGGATTTGTGCAGGGGTCAACTGAACGGAGTTCAAGCCGGGTGCTGTTCAATCTATTTTTTGTTATCTGCGGAACGCGCACCAATGCAGAGCGGTTCATCCTGCCCCAGCAGATATAGACCGGTGCCTCAAAACCTGATACGAGTCTCTTATAGGAATTCACAATCGGCGAAATCACGGCAGAAATCTCTTTTATGTGAGTAAGGAGCCCGGCAAGATAATGGTATGCAGCATCCGAAAGTCCATAATCGTCTTTCTGGTCGGCAAAGATGTTTTTGCCATTTTTGAAGATACTCTGATGTGTATGCATTCCACAGCCTGCCATTCCAAAGATAGGCTTGGGCATAAATGTTGCATATAGGTTGTGCTCTTCAGCAATCCTCTTTATCACCATCTTTGCAGTAAGGATATTATCCGCAAGTCGCAGTGCATCAGTGTATCTTAAATCAATCTCATGCTGGCTCTTTCCCACTTCATGATGTCCTGCCTCAACAACAATACCAAATTCAGCGAGTTTTTCACACATCTCTTTGCGCACCCTTAATGCCAAATCTCCACCGAGGTCAAAGTAGCCAACCTGGTCGTGTAGTAGTGGTGTAATTTTTGCACCATCCCTCTGGAACAGATAGAATTCAAGTTCAGCACCAACATTGAACTCCATACCCTCTTTCTCAATTTGTGCAAGGACTCTTTTTAATAGTCCGCGCGGGTCAACCACAGAAGGCTTATGGTCAGGTCCATATACATCGCAGATAAACCTAACGGTCTTTTCTGCATTCCAGGGAATTATCCTGAAGGTCTCAAGGTCAGGTTTTAAAAACATATCGCTCTCGCAGATTCTACCAAATCCTTCTACAGAAGAGCCATCAAACCATATTCCATCGGTAATTGCCTTATCAAGTTCATTGATTGTTATCGTCAGATTCTTGATTGATCCTAAAATATCTGAAAACCAGAGGTCAATAAATTTTATATCATTCTTTTTTATCTCTTTGATTATCTCTGTCTTTGTCATTTTTTCTTCTTTCTGGTTCCAACATATTCAGCAATTGACTTTGCCTGGGTGAATAGTAATAGATAATCAGGTCCGCCTGCCTTGGAATCGGTTCCTGACATATTGAATCCACCAAATGGATGGACACCAACCAAGGCACCGGTGCACTTGCGATTTATATAAAGATTACCCACAAAGAATTCTCTCTTTGCCTTTTCAATCTTCTTGCGATTCTTTGTATAGACCGCACCAGTCAAGCCATATTCAGAGTCATTGGCAAGTTCAATGGCATGGTCAAAATTACGAGCCCTTATCACTGCAAGGACGGGTCCAAATATCTCTTCCTGGAATATCCTCGCCTTAGGACTATCAATCTCAATCACAGTCGGTCTTATGAACCAGCCTTCATCACCTGCTGGTTCACCACCACAGACGAGCCTGCCTTCAGACTTACCGATCTTTATATATTCCATAATTGAATTATATGCACTCTGACTTATGACCGGTCCCATATAATTTTCAAAATACTTCACCGGTCCGACCTTTATCGCCTCAACCCTTGGAACAAACTTCTCCATAAACTTTTCGTATATTCTATCATCAAGGATAAGCCTTGAACAGGCAGAGCACTTCTGCCCCTGATAACCATAGGCAGAGACCAGGGCACCATTTACCGCACTATCAATATCTGCTTCAGAGTCAACTATTATTGCATCCTTGCCACCCATCTCTGCGATAACCCTTTTTATCCATATCTGCCCGGGCTGGGTCTTTGCTGCCTGTTCCACAATGCGCAGACCCACCTCTTTTGAACCGGTGAATGCGATGAATCTTGTCTTGGGATGACGCACAAGATAATCACCAGCAAGTGCACCTGGTCCACTCATAAAATTCACCACACCGGGTGGGACACCTGCCTCTTCCACCACCTCCATAAATTTATAGGCAATCGTTGGGGTATCGCTTGAAGGTTTTAATATCACTGTATTCCCGCTCACAAATGCGGCGGTCGTCATTCCGGCCAATATCGCCATTGGAAAGTTCCAGGGTGGGATAACAATACCAACACCCAGGGGTATATAAATTTGTTCATCCTTTTCACCTGGATACTGGAGGAGTTTTGGACCCTTATCATATCTCAATGCCTCTCTGCCATAATATTCACAGAAATCTATTGCCTCAGCAATATCTGCATCTGCCTCATTCCAATTCTTGCCCGCCTCAAATACAAGCCAGGCATCGAGTTCAAGGCGTCTCTTACGCATAATATTTGCCATTTTAAATAGATAATTTGCCCGCTCTTTGGCAGGCGTATATTGCCAGGTCTTGAATGTCTCAAGTGCCACCGCCATTGCTTCTTCTGCAATCTTCTCATCTGCCTTCTGGAAAACTCCAACAACCTGGTCCTTCTTTGACGGATTATATGAAATCAATTTATTGTCGGTTTTTATTTTCTTCCCACCAATTATTATATCATATTCCCTGCCAAATTGTGCTTCAACATCGGCAAGGGCTTTTTCCATCTTTTTTCTATTTTCTGGTATTGTAAAATCAGTATATTTCTCATTCCTAAATGGTTTCATAATAATAACCTCCTTCACAGAATTATAGCGAAAATACAATGAAAGTCAAGAAAACTTGCTAAACCTAATCACGGATGAAGACTTCTGCTTTAAAAATAAAATTTGTGGCAAACTCTTAAAACTCATAACCCTTTCCACCAGATTATTGACTTTAAACTAATTCTATAATATAATTGATTTATGAAATTAAATGTTATACTAATTTTCTATTTATTGTTTATGTTAATATTTTGTAGTAAAAAAGTTTTACATGGTCCATTGAAAACGGTGAACCCGGTAGAAAATCTTGATTCAATCTTTGCCAATCCTGGGATGGGCTGGCAGACATTTTATAAAGACGCGAGTAATGACCCTAATCTCGCAGGGCTACCTACCACCACAATTTATCGCCGGTTCAGTTGGTATGATTTAGAGCCCACACCAGGGAATTTCAATTTCGCACTCTTTGAAGACTGGCTAAACCGGGCAAAACGCAATGGGCAGAGATTAGCCTGGCGCTTAATGATTGCGGCGACCAAAATTTCCTCTTCAACGCCTTTATTAGGCTATGCCCCTCTATGGCTGATTGAAGAGGGTGCAAGCGGCTGGATTTATTATCGTGATAATAACGAAAATAATCAGCAGGACCCTGATGAACCAGATATATGGACACCAGATCTGGCAGATTCTGTGACCGCATATTACCATAACCGTCTGGTCCAGGAATTTGCACGCCGTTATTACTCAAATCCATATCTGGATGTAATTGATATTGGTTCAGTAGGCCTATGGGGTGAATGGCATTTTTATGCGACCAAGATAAAACAGATAGTAGGGAACCCTCCAACTGGTGGGACGGTTGGGGGTAATATCCCAATGTATTCCGAATCAGTAAGAAAGGGTATCATTGATTTATGGAATCAATCATTTCCAAATTCACCTAAGGTGATGCTGATCGGAGATTCAACAGGAATGTATTATGCAACAAATGCACTTAGAACCGGCTGGCGCGCCGATTCCTGGGGAGATATGGACTGGCATATGCCCTATTTTTATGACCAACAATTACAAAAGACCAATGCTATTGAAGCATGGAAAAACGGTCCAGTTGCATTAGAACCAGGCTGGAATATGGAATACTGGTTGTCACGGGGCTGGGATATAGAATATATACTACAATGGGCGATTGACCATCATGCTACCTTTATACAGAATAAGAGTGCAATAATACCATCAGATTGGATACCGAAAGTAAGAAATGCATTAAAGAAAATAGGTTATCGCCTTGTCTTAAGGGAGTTAAAGCATCCTGAATATGTATACAAAAACTCACCATTTGAAATAGATATGGTCTGGGAGAATACAGGTTCAGCCCCACCATACTGGGATTATTATTTGCGCCTGCGATTAAAGAGAGAAAAGGATAATGTTATTATAAAATGGGAATCCCCCAATCTTTTCTCAATAAAATGGTGGTTACCAGGAACGCGTAATGAGAAAGTAGAGATCGCCCTTCCCGATGAAATCCCCGAGGGTGAATACGATTTATATCTTGGGCTCTTTAGCCCGTTTGAAGAACATTCCCACCCTAATCTAAAATATATTAAACTCGCCATCCAGAATCCAATGGATGGGGATGGCTGGTATTTGTTAAGTAGTATTGAAGTAAAATAAATATCAATTAGATGCGCGCATTACTGGTAAATCCCTGGATATACGATTTTAAGGCATTTGATTTCTGGAACAAACCGATTGGTCTCCTCATCGTTGCAGACATTTTAAAAAAAGCAGGATTTGAAATTGATTTTATTGACTGTATGGATAGGTTGAGTCCATATTTTAAAACCGAAACAAAGACCGATATCTATGGAAGGGGAAAATATCACTATGAAATTGTTGAAAAACCAAAGATATTCAAGAATATACCCAGAAGATTTAAACGATATGGCATTCCTGAAGAGATATTTATCTCTGTAATAAAACAAATAAAAAAACCCGACCTTATATTTATCACCTCTTCAATGACCTACTGGTATCTTGGTGTACTGAATGCCATCAGAATAATAAAAAATTTTTTTCCCGATATACCGGTAATACTCGGTGGATTATATGCAAATTTATGTAAAGACCATGCAAAAAGATATTCAGGTGGAGATTATGTGCTGATTGGTAATGCTGAAGACTGCCTGATAAAATTTCTAAATGAAAAAGGCTATCTAAAAAACAGTATTGATAAAGAATCTATATTCCCTGATTTTTCTCTTTACGATAGATTAAATTATGGGGTGATAATCACATCACGAGGTTGTCCATTTAAATGTTCATATTGCGCAACAAAGGTTTTATCACCTGAATTCTATTATTACGATACCAAACTAATACTACAGCAAATTGATTTTTTCGAACAAAAGACAAATAACATTGCCTTTTTTGACGATGCACTCCTCTGCAATCCTAAATTTCCACAGCTTCTTGAAAAAATTATTGCCAGGGGTCTAAGGTTAAATCTTCACAGTTCAAATGGGCTACACTGCAGGTTCGTAGATAAAGGGATTGCAGAATTGATGTTTAAGGCGAATTTCAAGACAATGTATCTCAGTCTTGAGACCACAAATCCGGAGGTGCAAAAGAGCACTGGGAACAAAGTAAATACAAATGAATTTCTGAAGGCGGTTGAATACCTGAAAAGGGCGGGTTTTACACCCAATCAGATTCATACCTATCTTCTGTATGGAATGCCCGGACAGGATTACAAAGAAATTATTGAAGGAATAAAACTCTGCCATAGTCTCGGTGTCAATCCCCATCTCTGCGAATTTTCCCCTATCCCTTACACCGATGAATTTTCTAAAACCAAACTGAAGTTGGATACAGACCCCTTATACCACAACAATCATTTTTTTACCTGGTATTATCAAAATCATAAAGCAGATATATACCGCTCCATAAAAAAACTTCTTTCAAACAAAACTCAGTAAGGATTCTTTTAATTTATTGACAATAAACAGTTTTTGAATAAAATAGTCCGTGCATCGCCACATAATCATAGCCATTTTGATGATTCTTGCGTGTTCACAAAAATCCGGTGATATTATTATCGCCGGTTCGACTTCAGTCCAACCCTTTATAGAGAAACTTGCTGAAGAATATATGATAAAAAATAAAAGTATAAAAATCAATGTCCAAGGAGGTGGTTCTACTGCGGGGATTCAGGCAGTATTCAATAAGACCTGTGCGATAGGTACCTCCTCAAGAAATCTACACGCTGAGGAACAGGGTCTGCATTCATTCATAATGGCTATCGATGGGATAGCCATAGTGGTCCATCCATCAAATCCCATAAATAATTTAACCCATGATGAATTAAAGGATATATTTGCCGGTAAGATTACAAACTGGAAAGAGGTCGGAGGTCCTGACAAAAAATTATATGCAGTGACAAGAGAGGAAGGTTCGGGCACAAGAGGGGCATTTGAAGAATTGATTATGCATGAGGTTGCAATAAGTGATGTCTGCTTAGTTCAGGATTCCAATGGTGCAATTAGGGAAATAGTCGCCAACACCCCCCAGGCAATAGGGTATATTTCTGCCGGGCTCGTTGACAAAAGGGTGAAAGCAATTTCCATCGATGGAATTGAGCCTTCTATTGAAAATTATAAAAATGGTAGTTATAAATTCTTAAGACCATTTTTGCTTCTTACTCTTGAAGAACCAAAAGGAACAGTAAAATCATTTATTGACTATGTCCTTTCAGACGAAGCCCAGGAAATTTTAATGCATGAAGGTTTGATACCGGCAAATATATTGCAAGAATGAAAGAGATAATATCTGAAAAGACTTTGTTGATAATCTCTTTCTCAGCAATTGTATCACTCTTATTGATCACGGTCTTTATCTTTGCCCAAGGTCTGCCTCTTATTTTTAAAGTGGGATTCAAAAATTTCTTTTCAACACACTGGGCACCCACAAAAGGACATTTTGGGATTATTTCAATGATCGTTGGTTCTTTATTTGTAACATTTGGGGCCCTCATTGTTGGTGTTCCCCTCGGTTTAGCCTGTGCAATTTTCCTGGCGGAATTCTCTCCGCCCGCAATGCAGAAAACATTAAAGCCAATAATTGAACTACTTGCTGGCATTCCTTCGGTAGTATATGGTTTTATTGGAATTGTAATACTTGTTCCATTGGTAAGAGAATTATTTGGTGGTTCCGGTTTTTCAATTCTCACCTCAAGCCTTGTCCTAGGCATTATGATACTGCCGACGATTGTAAGCATTTCTTATGATTCCCTTATTGCAGTTCCCCAAACATATCGTGAAGGTTCGTTTGCACTTGGCGCAACAAAATGGCAAACCGTCTTAATGGTTCTATTCCCTGCTGCCCGTTCTGGGATAATCGCCTCAATAATCCTGGGAATGGGCAGGGCAATCGGTGAGACAATGGCAGTGATTATGATTGCCGGAAACGCCTTGAAAATCCCCCATTCAATCCTTGATTCGGTAAGAACCATCACTTCTACAATTGCGTTAGAACTTGGCTATTCCACAGGTTACCACCGCCTAGCGCTCTTCGCTTGTGGGTCGGTGCTATTTATTATAATTATTATTCTAAATATTATTGCAATAAAGATTGCCAGAAGAGAATGACATTTAGAATCGGCCCAAGAACAAGTCAGATAATTGCCTATATCGGGCTATTGATATGCACAATCTTTGTAATATCAATTCTCCTCTTTGTTATAATTTTCGTTTTTAAAAATGGTATCTCATCTGTTACCTGGGAATTTCTCACCCAACCTACAAAGGCAATGGGCAGGGAAGGTGGAATATTCCCATCAATCATTGGAACATTACTCGTAACCCTGGTTGCCATCTCAATTGCCACACCCCTTGGTATAGGCACTGCCCTTTATTTAACTGAATATACAAGAGGCGGATGGACAAGAAGAATAATAAGTTTCGGGGCAGATTGCCTTGCCGGTGTCCCGTCGATAATTTTTGGACTTTTCGGATTTATCTTTTTTGTAATAACGCTGAAATTAGGCTGGAGCATACTCTCCGGTGGTCTTACGCTTTCAGTAATGATTCTACCCACAATCATTAGAACATCCGAGGAAGCAATAAAGGCTGTACCTAGGTCTTATCGTGAGATAAGTTACTCCCTGGGGGTTGGCAAGATTGATACAATACTCAAAATTGTCATGCCTACCGCATTTCCAGGGATTGCAACTGGTATAATTCTGGGCATTGGCAGGGCGGTCAGCGAAACTGCTGCGGTGATATTTACCGCAGGTTCGTCCCTAAACATGCCCACCGATCTCTTCTCGTCAACCCGTACCCTCGCTGTTCATTTTTATATCCTCGCCCGCGAAGGAATTTCGATGTCCAAGGCATATGGCACTGCAACCGTGCTTATTATCAGTATCCTGATAATAAATTTCGTTGCTTATAGGTTGATGCACAGGTTTATTACTCGGTATTATTAGTATGACTCCGCCTAAAATATCAGTAAAAGATCTCAATCTTTTTTATGATAATATCCATGCATTGAAAGATATAAACCTGGATATATATCCGAACGAGATATTGGCAATTATTGGACCGGCAAATTCTGGGAAAAGTTCTTTTTTGCGTGCAATAAACCGCCTCGCTGAATTAGACGGTGCTAAAAGTAATGGCGAAATAAAAATTGATGGAGTTAATATATTTGATATACCAGTGAATGAATTGAGAAGAAGGGTCGGGATGATTTTTGCCACCCCGGTTGTTTTACCGGGGACAATTTACAAAAATATTGTTTATGGACCTAAAATGCACAATAGGTATACCAAAAAAGAGCTCGATGAACTCGTTTATTTCTCTCTGAATTCGGCAGGACTCTGGGATGAAGTGAAAGACCGATTATGGGATTCGGCATCCTGTCTATCTGGTGGTCAGCAGCAGAGGCTCTGTATTGCCCGAACAATCGCCCTCAAACCCGAAGTGATAATGATGGATGAGCCTTGTTCGGGACTTGATCCGATCTCAACTGCAAAGATTGAAAAAACAATGCTAAGTTTGAAAGAAAAATTCACATTCATTCTCGTTACCAACAACACAAAACAGGCCGCACGAGTAAGTACGAAAACCGCATTCTTTTTGAACGGCGAGCTTATTGAAACTGGAACAACCGAGCAAATCTTCACTGCCCCCAGAGATAAAAGAACAAACGATTATATCATAGGAAGGTTTGGATGATTATCAAAACCACCAATCTCAATCTTTTTTATAACAAATTTCAGGCGCTGAAAAATATTAATCTCGGCATAAAAGCGAATTTGATCACGGCCTTAATTGGACCATCGGGTTGTGGTAAGTCAACCCTTTTGAGAGTTTTCAATAGAATGAATGATTTAATTCCAAAAGTGAAAATAACTGGCAGTGTGATAATCGACAATGAAGATATTTATTCACCACTATGTGATTTGATATTCTTGAGAAAAAAAGTGGGAATGGTATTCCAGCGTCCTAATGCTTTTCCACTATCAATATTTGATAATGTAGCATACGGTCCAAGGGTCTGGAATATAACCAATAAAAAAGTTCTTGAAGAAATCGTAGAACGATCTTTGAAAGCAGTAGGAATGTTTGATGAAGTAAAAGATATTCTACGACAATCAGCACTGACACTCTCCCCGGAACGTCAGCAGAGACTCTGTATTGCCCGTTTACTTGCCGTGGAGCCAGAAATTTTATTGATGGATGAACCCTGCTCGGCCCTTGACCCAATTGCTACAGCGCGGATTGAAGAACTATTAATAGAACTTAAGAAACATTATACAATTGTTATAGTAACGCACAATATGCAGCAGGCAGCAAGAATTGCTGATGAAGTCGGATTTATGCTATTGGGGGAATTGATTGAATTTGATAAGGCAAAAAAAATCTTTACCAATCCGTCTGATGAAAGAACTTTTAATTACATCAGCGGAAGATTTGGTTAAAAACAGGAGGCATAATGCCAGGATATTTTGATGAAGAACTAAAAAATCTGAAGAATGAAGTCCTTGCAATGGCAACGCTCGTTGAAGAATCAATCACTAAATCTCTTGAGGCACTCAAAAAGAGGGATATAAAACTCGCCCGCGAGATAAGGGAAATTGACAAAAAGATTGATAAAATGGAAATAAATATTGAAGAAAAATGTATAGAGTTAATTGCCCGGCATCAACCGGTGGGTTCTGATCTAAGATTTCTAATCGGAGCGATAAAGATGAATAATGACCTCGAAAGAATGGGCGACCATGCTGTAAACATTGCTGATTGTGTAACTTTTCTTGTTGATCAACCAAGAATAAAGCCCGTATCTAATATCTGGACAATGGCAAAAATTGTTAAGGATATGCTTAAAGAAAGTGTGGAAAGTTTTGTTACAAATGATGCGGTTAGGGCACAGAATGTTTGTGAAAGGGATAGCACGGTTGATGAAATGCGGAATGAAATTATCAGAATAATGTTGACTTATATGCTTGAAGAACCCGAAAAAATCGGTTCAGCGATTCAATACTTCCTCGTTGCCAAGAATCTCGAAAGAATTGCCGACCTTTCAACAAATATCTGTGAAGATACGATTTATATCAGCCAGGCAAGAATAATCAAACACCATATTGAAGAGGAACAAAAAAATAAATAAGTTTACACACTTTTTACTACTGCTATTCACGAAGTTCGTTCAATTTTATTTTTGATAAATTTTTTATCTCCTCGGAATTTGCAATATAACCAGCATTGAGATAATACCACCGGGCGTTTGGAGTATCACCCATTGTAAATGAAACATCACCCGCCAAAATTAATGCCCTTGCTGATTCATCCCGACGATCGCCAAATTCCTCGCTTGCCTGGAGATAGCATTTCAATGCCCGAGAATATTCTTTCAATTCAAAAAAAATGTTTCCGAGTTCCACCAGAAGTTCTGGTTGATGCGGTTTTTTCTTGATATAAACACCCAGAATATCTTTTGCCTTTTGTAATTCACCCTGTTTCTTAAGTATTGCTACCCACAGCAGATAAGCATCCTTGACAAACTCTGATTCAGAAAAATCATTTATCAGGGTTTGCAATACAATGAGTGCCTCATCAATAAATCCAATTTTGTAATATATGCCAGCGATCTCTTTTAATGCCAAATCTTTATACGCTTCATAATCATTTAACTTTGTCCAGAAGTAAAGCGCAGAATCGTATCTTTCTTCATTTTTGTACTGATTCCCCAATTCCATAAGTGCGTATGGATACAAATATCGTATATTCTTGTTTGCAATTATTGAGTATAATGATTTTTTTAAGTTATCCAAGTCACCAATGGTTCTATAAATTTTTATCTCCTGAGATATTACATCACCTAAAAACGGTGACTCGGGATAGGTCATTTGTAATCGCGATAACACAGCCAATGCTGAATAATACTCTTTATTTTCCATATGCAATTGTGCAATTCTAAACATTGTTTGGGCAATTATTCCGTCCGATTTCAAAGTATCGGCATATGTATCAATAAAATTCTGCAATGCATCTACAAGCTTAGAAAATTTACCGAGATGGTAGTAAATCTCATTAATCTTTAATTTAATTTCTAATAATGATTCCAGCGGTAGTTCTAAAGTCTCAATCTTTTGATAGACCTTAAGTGCTGAATGGTATTTTTGCTGTGCAAGATAAGCATCGGCAATCCCCTTTAGAGCAAGCACCTTAAATTCAGAATTGGGATGAATCGCATTTAATTGTTGCCAAAATTCAATTGCTTTTTCATATCTCTGTTTTTTGAAATTAATTTCACCAAGCAAGTACAGAACATTATGATTGTGAATTGAAGATGGAAATAATTTATTATGTTGAACCAACAATGACTCTGCCTCTTCAAAATTATAATTTCCATATGCTGTATACGCTTCATAAAACAGCAGGGAATCATCAACGAGTAATAGTTGCTGAAAGAGAAAATAAACAAAAGCAAAACTATTCAAGTGGAACATCGGAAATAAATATTTTTATTAATTTATGCAATTTTGTATCATAGACAAACAAAATCTGATAACCCGCATAAACAGGGTCTTTATAAATATGGGCGAAATAACGAAGTACCAGAAATTTATTATTATCATCAAGCCAGGTAAATTTGTATTGAAAAATAAGGTCTTCTTTGACATCAAAAAATTGTTTCGTTATCCGGGGTAGTAAATCAATATTCTTCTCTATCTCATGACGGTACCTTTCTACCAATTTCTCATATCTACCAGGATGGGACATATAAATGAGTGTCCCCCTGTAGTCCCCTTTTTCTACAAATTCAAAATTCCCCTGCCTCATTTTATGCCAGATGTCTGAATGATGACATAAGATTAAAATTAAACAAAATAATAGCAAAAAAGAAGTTTTGGCTTTTGACACTTGAAATTTTAAATATAATTTCATTCCGCCCTCGGGTGTTTTAGTTTATAAATTTTTTTAAGATGCTCAGTGGTGAGATGTGTATATATCTGAACCGTAGACAATGATGAGTGTCCGAGCAATTCCTGGACTGCACGCAAATCCGCGCCGTTTTCCAATAAATGCGTAGCAAAGGTATGGCGTAAAATATGGGGATTCGTCCCGGAGGCATCAGCAACTCTTTTTAGATATCGGTTAACTATCCTCTGCAAGGAACGGGTTGTCAGACGGCCGCCCCGGAAATTTAAAAAAAGTGCCGGCGGGCTTGAAGGTTTTTTAAGCGCACTTCGTTCTACAAGATATTTGATAATCGTCGCCTTTGCGACCCTGCCGAGCGGCACAATTCTCTCTTTCCTGCCTTTGCCTCGCACCCGCACTTCTTCTCTATTTAAATCTATATCATCCATATTCAATCCCACGAGTTCACTCGCGCGCAGACCACAGGAATATAACAATTCCATTATCGCCCGGTCTCGTTTGTTATCAATTTCAAATCCCTCTTTTATCTGCTCGTAGGTAAGGAAGCCCGGCAAATGTCTTTTAATCTTTGGCGTCTTTATTCCAACCACTGGATTATTTTCAATCAATCCTAATTTCTTCAATGTTTTAAAAAAAGTTCTTATTGCCGATAACCTTCGCGCTGCAGTCCGCGAATCAAAACCGTATTTTAGTAAAAAGCCAATATACATTGAAACCGTATTTTTATCAAATTTTTCAATCCCCTGCTCCTGTAAATAACCAAAAAACTGTTCAAGATCTTTCTGATAATTTCTCAATGTATGTTCCGAGTAATTCTTTTCTTTTTTAAGAAAACAGATAAAATCATTGGTTTTTGATAAAAGATATTCAACATCCATATCACGACTATTTTAATCTTTTTTTCTATCCTGTCAACTATCTATTATTTGACAATCAATCTATTCCGGTTATTATCTTTAACAAGAGAAAGAGTTGAAAAGAGTAATAGCAAAAATCATCAGCAAAACACTCCCAACAAGAGAACGATATGTAGATTTCCTGAGGGCTTTTAGTATCATAGTCGTTGTCATCGGACACTGGTTGAGTGCAGTTGTTATCAAAAACGAAAATGTCATTCGGGTAAACAATGCGATGTTAATGATCCCCGGACTATGGATTTTAACCTGGATTTTACAGGTTATGCCGCTTTTTTTCTTTGTTGGTGGGTTTTCAAATGCACGGACAATCAATTCCTTTCGGGATTCTGATAAAAACCCGATAAACCAATTCTTTTAAATTGCCCAGTTCAATCATTGGTACCTTTATTTTAACTCCAGTTTTTGGCAAGGTCAAAAGTAAGATAATACAAATACCGATTACAACAAAAGTACAAATTAACCCGATAACGATTCCCCGCGAATATATTTAGTTTCATAACCCAGTTCATATAAATTCAAATCTAAATATTTTTTCGCAAATAAAGATAAGACAATCAGTATTAACAGATTTAACGGAACATATATATCGTAATGGAATTCATCAGGTAAAAGATTGACTAAATTGTTATATAAAATAAGAAAAGATAAAAATATATATCCAATTTTTGTTCAATGATTTAAGGATAGTCTATGGATTAGATGCTGTTTGAGTCTATTTATTGCCACTTACCCGGAATTTCGGCTTGACAGAACTTACATTTACCATTCATTATATTAATCTGCAGGATGCTATAACCCTTTCTTTCTACAATAATCTTCTTACACTTGGGACAGAATGTACTCTCTTCTTTTATCCCGGGGACATTGCCAATATAGACAAAAAGCAAACCCACCTTTTTTGCAATCCTTGCAGCCTTCTGGAGGGTTTCAATCGGCGTTGGTGGTAAATTTTGTAATTTATATTGCGGATAAAATCTTGAGAAATGGACCGGAACTTCCCTTCCCAGTTCATCCCTTATCCATTCGCACATCTCTTTTATCATATTTTCATCATCATTCTTTGTAGGAATAACCAAATTCGTAATCTCCAGCCAGACTTTATTCTTTTTTAATGTCTTGAGCGTATCAAGCACGGGCTGGAGTGTGCCACCAGTGATATCCCGATAAAAATCCTCACTGAATCCTTTCAAATCAACATTTGCAGCATCAAGATATTTTAGCAACTCTTTAAGTGGCTCTTGATTTAAATATCCGTTAGAATGGTATATATTTAGCACACCATTCTTATGTGCAATTTTTGCAATATCAAGCATATATTCGTAAAAGATAGAGGGCTCGGTATAAGTATATGCAATCGTTGGGCTTTTATACTGAATTGCCAGTTCCACCATCTTTTCCGGTGAAATCTCAATATTTTCTGTATCTTCTGGACTTGCCTGGGATATATCCCAGTTCTGGCAGTTTTTGCAGGTGAAATTGCATCCGGCAGTTGCCAAAGATAATGCAGTCGTTCCGGGCAAAAAATGGAATAAGGGTTTTTTTTCAATCGGATCAATATGGAAAGCACATGGATTGGAATGGACGAGTGTATAATACTCACCATTTATATTCTTCCTTGCACGGCAGAATCCTTTATTACCAATTGGGACAACACACATCCTTGGACATAAAAGGCATTTAACTATTCTATTCGGCAATTTTTCGTAATACAATGCGGGTTTAGGTATAATCAATCCAATTCTTCTATCGAATTCTTTGGCAGTAAGGTTTTTTATTATATCCTCGAAAAAGAACCCGGTGAATGTAATAGTTCCAAGAATCTTTAAGAAATTCCTTCTCGTAATAACTTCTTCATAAAAAGGCATAATAAATTATAATAACCAGAAAATAAAAGTCAACTATATCCGTATCTTTTACTTGATTTTTTGAAAAAATCAACTATAATTAGTTACTAATAATAAAAGGAGGTTTAAATGGAGATTAAGGGCTATAATATGCCTGAAGATTTATATTATCATGAAGAGGATGCATGGGTAAGGTTAGAGAGCGATGGAACTGTGACAATAGGTATGGATGATTTTTATCAAAAACAGGCAGGAGACACAACCTATGTTGACCTGCCTTTTGAGGGTGATACCATAACCCAAGGCGAGACCTGCGGTAAAATCCAGTCTTCAAAATGGGTGGGTAAGTTTGTAGCACCAATATCTGGAGAAATAATTGCAGTGAATAGTGAACTTGAGAACGACTGCAGATTGATAAACAAAGACCCGTACGGTGCGGGCTGGATAATCAAGGTGAAGCCTTCAAATCTTGAGGCAGAACTGAAGAATCTTGCCCATGGTCCTGAGGCGCTCCAAAAATTCATTGACGACCACCTTGCGAAGGCACAAAAGGGCGGATAAGAATAAATGCCAAAATTTACCAGTCTTTAGGGATTTAGGCGTTTAGGTATTTTGGGCTTTTTGTCTTGGGGGTTTTATGGAACTTCAGATACCTTATGGTAAGGATGAGAAACTGAATGTCTCTGTATCGGATAAGAATGTCCTTGGCGTTGTCTATCCAAATGAGGTTGAGAAACAGAATGAATCAGAGATTCTATTGAAGGCAATTGAAAATCCGATAAATTCAAAGAAATTCAAAGAGTTCTTATCTGATGCAAAGGATGTGCTATTTATTGTTAATGACGGTACAAGACCAACACCAACTGCCAGGGTCCTTGATATAATCTATGACCAGATTAAAGATAAGAATATTAAATTTATCATCGCAACCGGTGTCCATCGTGCACCTAACCAGGAAGAGTTTGACTTTATATTTGGCAAATACTACAATACTCTAAAAGAACGGATATATGTCCACGATTGTAAAAAGGATGAGGATATGGTCTATATCGGCACATCAAAGAATGGCACTGAAATGTATGTGAATCGTCTTGGTATGGAGGCACATAAGATTGTCATCATCGGCTCGGTAGAACCCCATTACTTTGGCGGGTATACTGGGGGTAGAAAATCATTTTTACCTGGCATTGCCTCAAGAAAAACCATTGAGCAGAATCACAAACATGCCCTTAAACTCTCAGCACAAGCACTGGTCCTTGATGGTAACCCTGTCCATGAAGATATGATAGATGCATTAAAAACCATAGCAGACAAAGAGATATTTTCAATTCAGACTGTACTTGATGGAGAAAGGAATCTTTATGCGGTGACGAGTGGTCATATCCACGATTCATTTTATGCTGCAATTGACAAGGCAAAAGAGGTGTTCTGTGTAAAGATTCCGCAAAAGGCAGATATTGTAGTAAGTGTTGCGCCATACCCTATGGATATTGACCTGTATCAATCTCAGAAGGCGCTGGATAATGGTAAACTCGCATTAAAAGAAGGTGGAATTTTAATAATGGTATCAAAATGCAGAACTGGAATCGGTGAATCAGCATTTTTTGAATTACTCTCTTCCTGTAAGTCCCCACAGGATGCCCTCAATAAAATAGCCCAGGGTTATAAACTGGGCTATCACAAGGCTTCTAAGATGGCAGAGATTGGGACTTGGGCTGAGATGTGGGGTGTAACAGATCTACAGGATAAGGATATGGAGGCAGTCTTTATAAAGCCCTTCCATAATTTACAGGAGGCGATTGATAAGGCACTGGAGAAAAAGGGGAAGGATGCAAAGATAATATTTTTAATGGACGGAAGTATAACAGTCCCTATGGTAAGTGCATAATTTCTACTATTTGAAAGGAGAAGAAAAAATGCCTTTAAACAAGGATATAATAAAACAATTAGAGGACATTGTTGGAACAGAATATTGTAAAACCAGCAATGCTGAAATTTATGCCTACGCATTTGATGGTGGAATACATCGCCATAAACCCGATGTCGTGGTACAACCCCAGAATACCCAGCAGGTGCAGAAGATCGTCCAGTTGGCAAACAAATATAAAATTCCGGTTGTTCCGCGTGGTGCTGGTTCAGCCCTCTGTGGACAAAGTGTGCCGATTCAAGGTGGAATTACCGTTGATATGCAGAAGATGAATAAGATTAAAGATATCAGAATCGGTGATATGTTTGTCATCTGTGAGCCCGGAGTTGTCTGTGATAATTTCAATGCAGCGATTAAGCCTTATAAATATTTTATTCCTGGTCCTGCATCAAGTGAGGTGGCGACGATCGGTGGAATGGTGGCGATGAATGCCTCAGGTGAAAAGGCAGTGAAATACGGGGCGACAAGGGATTATGTCCTGGGTCTTGAGGTTGTCCTTCCCACCGGTGAGATCGTGCGGATGGGAACATATACGATAAAACATTCAACCGGTTTTCAACTTGAACGATTGATGTGTGGTTCTGAGGGTATGCTCGGTATCATCACCGAGATTGTAATGAAAATAACCCCGCTTCCACCCAAGATTGCAGGATGTATTGCTGCATTTGATGACCTGGAAAAAGCAGGTCAGTGCGTGGCAAATATCATTGCCTATCCCATAATTCCTTCACAACTTGAGATAATGTCCGCACCCTGTATAAAGGCAGTGAATAAGGCAGCAAAGATGAACCTCCCCGAGGTTGAAGGAATACTATTGATTGAGATTGATGGCAGACCAGAAACGATAAAACAGGATGTAGAGACGGTTGCAAAGATATGCAAAGAGACGGGTGCAGTATCTATGGAATTCACAGAAGATGAGAAAAAGATAACAGAAATCTGGAAGGCAAGAAAGCAGATGATTCCTTCGCTCAGTATCTTGAAAGAAGAGTATGCAACGACGATGCTCGCAGATGATATGGCGGTCCCGGTTTCCAAGATTCCCAAGGCGGTTGCCGGAATATGGGAGATCTCCCAGAAATATGATATCATAATCCCACCCTATGGCCATTCTGGTGATGGAAATCTCCATACAAAGGTCTTGATGATTCCGACTGATCCAAAGCACTGGGAACAGGCAAAGAAGGCAGTGGCAGAAATTTATCAATTGATAAGGGACCTCGGGGGCACGACAACCGGTGAACACGGCATTGGCATAACAAAGGCAGAAGAGTTCCATAAAGAAAAGGGAGATCTGGTGCCAGCAATGAAGGCGATAAAGAGGGCATTGGACCCGAATAACATAATGAATCCACAGAAGATGATTGATTGGGATAAAGGATTTATGTATGACCTCCGTTATCCGCTTGACCCGAACAGAAAACTCCAAGGGCATCTCGCAAAATGGGAAAATGAGATGATGACCTGCACGATGTGCGGATATTGTAAGAATGTCTGTCCCACATTTGTAAGTCTATTATGGGACCCGCCTTCAGGCCGTGGCAGAATGCAACTTTCATACGGAATATTGGAAAAAGAAATTGATATTGACGATTCAGTGGTAAAGGCAATATTCCAGTGCACGCTCTGCAGGGATTGCAATCGCAGATGTCCAAGTAAGGTTAAGGTTCCAGATGTTGTGCGTGCAGCAAGGGCAGATTTGGTGGAAAAAGGCTTTGCCTATCCTGCCCACATTGATTTCATTGATAAGATAAAAAAGAGCGGTAATATCTGGGGTGATACAGAGTCAACACCGCCACTCCAGGAAGGTGAGATTCCAGTATTTGTCGGCTGTCAGTTCCTGGCAAGACCGAATAAGACAAAACAGTACCTAAAACTCTTTGAAAAACTCGGCTTAAAACCAAAGGTCGTCAAAGAGGTCTGCTGTGGTTATCCGATGGAGGCACTGGGGTTTGTAAAGGACTTTGAAGAGCATAAAGAAAAATTCTTAAAGGCATTCCCATTCAAGACGGCGATTACCCTCTGCCCCACCTGTACGGTCTATCTACGCGAGGCATACAAGATAGATGCAAAACATGGAATGCAGGTGATTGCAGAAAGGCTGCCTAACGCCAATATTAAGAAATTGAGCGGCAAGGTGACATACCATGACCCCTGTGATTTATCAAGGGGTGCTAAGGTTGTAAAGGAACCTCGGGAAATAATCGCAGCACTCGGATTGGAACTTGTAGAAATGAAATATAAACAGGATACATCCCGTTGCTGTGGTGGTGGTGGTGGAATACTCGTCTCAGACAATCCACTTTCCACAAAGATCGCAGAAACAAGGATAAAAGAAGCCTTAAATACAAAGGTTGATACACTCGTTACTGCCTGTGCAACCTGTGAACAGGTACTAAAGAATGCAGCGACAGCGGTAGCGGAAAAAGGTGGTGGTAAAATCAATGTTTTAGGCCTGCAGGAGATGGTCTGGAAGGCGCTTTAGCCATAAACTGTAAATATAAATCCAGGAGCCACCATATGGTGGCTCCTTTTTTTGATGCACTCTGAAAATCGCATACTTTCTTGACATCATATATCGAATGAATATAATCTTTAAACCAAGCGATGAAATTCTTTATTTCAAATAAAATGAAAATTTATACTGGAATTCTTGCGGTCGTCATAATAACTTTTTTTAGCCTTTCTCCCTGTATAAACAACGGATTCACAAATTGGGATGATGATGTATATGTTACTAACAATCTTCATATCCGTTCACTATCACTAAAGAATATAGCAACCATCTTTAGTTCGTTTTATTACGGGGGTTACATTCCAATGACCATTCTTTCTTTTGCAATAAATTACTTTTTTTCACAGAATACTGCCAGTGCCTACCATTTGACCAACCTCATTATTCACTTAATTAATTGTCTGCTTGTTTTCTGGTTTATTTTTTTATTAACAAAGAATATTCCTTTAGCGACAATCACCAGCCTCCTCTTTGGAGTCCACCCCCTTCATGTTGAATCTGTGGCATGGATTACAGAAAGAAAGGATATGTTATATGCGTTATTTTTTTTAACTTCTCTTATCACCTATACTTATTACCTTTTGAAAAAAGATAAGAAATTTTATTTTATGAGTCTGTTAATTTTTATCTTGTCATTACTTTCCAAACCCACTGCCGTATTTCTACCATTTATATTACTTTTAACTGATTATTTTCATTCTAAGAAAATAGACAAAAACAAATTTATATTAAAGATACCTTTTTTTCTTTTATCATTAATCTTCACCATTCTTGCCTTTATCGGGCAGCGCTCAGTAGGGGCTATGCCCGGTAATTTTATCCAATCAATGCCCTTAAATTTAATCTTCTCTCTACGCATCCTCCTTTTTTACTTATACAAAACAATCTTGCCCATCAATCTCTCCTGTCTCTATCCCAACCCCGAAACTATGGATCAATGGTTGTCCAAAATCTTTCTCTTCGCCCCGTTCATAATTATCATCGTTGCCATACTGGTCATACTATCAAAAAAAATTACATATAAGATTATATTTGGAAGCCTATTTTTTTTAATTACTATTTTACCCGCACTCCAGGTAATTCCAATAGGTCAGCCAATTGCCGACCGTTATACATATATACCTTTAATTGGTATATTTTATATCTTTGCCGAAGGTTGGCTCAGGCTGTTTGTAAAAGTCATAAATTTATTAAAGATTCTTCTCTTACTAATTATAATTTTTATCATCTCCTTCTTTTCATACCTCTCCACAAATAGATGCAGAATATGGAAAGATGGGATAACCCTTTGGACTGATGTTATAAAGCAATATCCAAACCTCGCAAAGCCATATAATAATCGCGGCATAATCTATGCCCATATT
>CBFGJP010000028.1:0-26350 GCA_965649105.1 Caldifarciminota bacterium | reverse complement strand
ACAGAATAATTGTAACTAAAAATAGGGGGTTGTAAAGAGAGAAATTTAACATATTGACAAACCTTTTATAGCAGGGTGTAAAACTGAATTCTTGACTTAATGTAAATTAAGGATAGAATTATTCTATGAAAAATGAAATTACATATTTTGAGAAACCAGGTAGGGGCAACACACAAAAAACGATTGAACTTGCCCTGAAAAGGGCAGAAGAATTGAATATAGAAGATCTCGTCATCGCTACCTGTACTGGATATTCGGCAAAGGTCTTATTAAAAAAGGCAAAGAATAAGAATATCGTAGCAATAACCCATCAGGCAGGATTTGCCAAACCAGGTGCGATGGAAATAAAATTAGGGGTTATTGAATTTTTGAAGAAAAAGGGTGTGAAGGTATATACTGGAACCCATTTCTTTGGTGGTTTTGGCAGGGCAATCAGATTTAAATTCGGTGGGCTTGAGCCAGAGGAGATTGCAGCAAATACCTTAAGGATATTTGGTGAAGGGACAAAGGTTGCAGTTGAGATTGCAATAATGGCACTTGATGCAGGATTGATCCCTTATGGAAAAGAGATTATTTCAATCGGTGGAACTGGTTCAGGTGTTGATACCGCAATCGTCTGTGTTCCAAGGCATGGTAAGGATTTCTTTAATTTTGAGGTAAGGGAGATAATCTGCAAACCCAGAACGAGATAAAAAGATGGGGTAGGGAGTTCAGTCCATAGGGTTATGAAATCACGCGTTGCAGTTATAAAAACCAGTCCGAAGACAATCATTGAAGATATTGAGAAATGTCTGAAACTGGCTGAGATTGAGAAATATTTGCCCAAAGGGATTCCTACAATTTTAAAAATAAATATTTCCTGGCATTTCTGGTATCCTGCCTGTTCTACAACGCCCTGGCAACTTGATGGTGTTGCTTCAACACTTTTTAAACTTGGTTACAAAGATTTAATCCCTGCCCAGAATCGAACGGTTGTGATTAATCCGAAACTTGGTGCGGAAAACAATCATTTAAATTCGGTAATGCGTAAACATAGATTGCAGTTCGTATATTTATACGAACCCGATGTCAAGTGGATATACTACCGACCAAGGGCAAAGATGCTTGTGCTTGACAAAATATATAAGGATGGGATACAGATTCCTGAACTTTTCATTGGTAAGAATGCGTTCCACCTACCGACACTCAAGACCCATGTCTTTACAAAGATGACCGGGGCGATGAAGAATGCCTTTGGCGGTCTTTTGAATGATAACAGACACTGGACCCATTCGGTCATACACGAGGCACTTGTTGATTTACTCCAGATACAAAAAGAAATTCACCCTGGTATATTTTGTCTGACTGACGGGACATTTGCTGGTAATGGTGCAGGACCGAGATTGATGAAGCCCGAGATAAAAAATTATATTTTGGCGAGTGGTGATTCTGTGGCAATTGATGCAATCGCAGCCAAGATGATGGGCTTTGATCCAATGTCTATAAAATTTTTGAATCTATCACACGAAATGGGGTTGGGTAAGGCAAAGCCTGAAGAGATTGAGATAGTTGGTGATGACATCAGCAATATAAATTTTGGTTTTAAGGTTGCTGATACATTTGCATCAAGGGGGCAGAAGGCGATATACTGGGGGTTTCTAAAGCCATTTGAGCATTTGCTTTTGCGAACACCAATCGTCCCCTGGTCTTATCTGGCATCACGGGCATATCATGATTTCTACTGGTATAATGTCCGTGGAAAACCAATCGTGAGGAAATTTTTACGAACTGAATGGGGACGACTCTTTGAATCGTATAAATAGGACTTTTCGGTCCGGAAATTGGGATTTAGACGGATGGTTTCTGGTTATTGGGCGTAGATGTAGGAATGGTCCCTGGGTATGTTTATTTGTCTGAAACTTGGGCGAAATAATGAAGAATTCAGATGATTTAATCATAAAAAATTATATCGTTGGTTATATTGAAACAAATATGTATTTAATACATAATATAGAAACCGGTATAATCATTGATCCAGGATTTACTGAAAATGAAGCAGATTCTTTGATAAAGAAAATCAAAAGCGAAACCTCTGAAATTCCAATGGTCATCCTCACCCACTGCCATTTTGACCATATATCTGGTTGCGGAAATTTGAAGAAAGAATTCAAAAGTAAAATCTATTGCCACAGACTTGATGAAGAAAAACTCCTTGATCCCCAGAAGAGTGGGGCGATTTTCTTTGGTTTATCAGGTAATCCTTTAAAACCTGACGGCTATCTTGAAGATGGACAGGTGATAGAAATTGGTGGCAATACTTTAAAAATAATCCACACCCCAGGACATACAAGCGGTGGTATCTCCATCCTATTAAATTGCCGATATCTTTTCACCGGCGATACCATATTTAAGGATGGCATCGGCAGGACCGATCTTTATGATGGAGATTATGATATTGAGATAAATTCAATAATGAATAAAATTTTGACATTACCTGAGGATATAATCATCTATCCAGGACACGGACCATCAACTACAATTCGTGCTGAATTAAAAAACTTTTAGACCACCTTCCACTTGCGAAGTGGAAGGTGAAACTCAATGGAATTTCGTAAGTTTTGAGGGTGCATATTTCTTGCATCCTTCCACTTGCGAAGTGGAATTCAGGTTTTTTCTTCTATAACTTGAATTATGATTCGGCGGGTGCGACGGGGACCATCAAACTCACAGAACATTATTGATTGCCAGGTGCCTAAAACCATTTCACCATCTTTAAGCGGTATTGTTAAATTTGAACCAACCAAGGCACTGCGGATGTGGGCAGCGGCATTCTGGTCAATGCGGTCGTGCAAATAATTTGCCCTCTTAGGAATTGCCTTTTCAATCGCATTCAAAAAGTCGGTCTTGATATTTGGGTCTGCACTTTCGTTTAATACTACACCTGCCGTGGCATGAGGAATAAAGATGTGGACAATTCCATTCTTTATCTTTGATTGGGAAACGATTCTTTCAACCTCACTGGTTATGTCAATCAACTCATCACTTTTATGGGTTGAAATTGTAAATTCATAAAAAGGCATAAGATAATTTATTCAAAATATGAAAATTTTCAAGTATCATTGAGAAAATTATGTAATAACAATTATATTTTAATCCTCTAGATGCCTATTGTTGTTGACATAAAATAATAATTTGATATAATTCATTATATGACAATATGTGTCTTGAGTCTAATTTTTGCTACTTCAACTAACCCATTTATTGAAGAATTAGTAAATAGAATCCGCCACACAGGGTTAAACAAAGCAGATTCCTTGTGGTCGGCATATATTGAAAGTCTAATACACGAACATAAATTTACTGAATACCCGGCACATATAGGCGTGCCAGAGAATATTAAATATTATGAGACACAGTTTGTAAAAGGTGAAATTTCTGAGGCAGAATTTGCCTATTTTATCGGGTATGATTTTGCCAGAAATGCACAATTAACTGAATCTGAGTGGTTTTTAAACAAATCAGAATCACTTGGTTATGTTTGTGCAGAGACTTATTTAATGCACGCATTAAACTATGAGACAGAATGGAATAATTGTCTTCATTATAATGAGGACTTATCAGATCCGTATCTTAAATATTACGAAAATAAATGGCGTGAGAGTTTGAAAAAATTTATTTTTTTCGCTAAAGATAGCACTGCCGTTGAGAAGGCAAAGCTGCAGCTTACCTGTATTTATTGGCCATTTAGAACCCCCAAATTTATAAATGAATTTGCACCAGTGGCGATAAAAAATTTAGGAGAATTTATAGAAAAATATCCAAAAAGTAATTTTATTGAAGAAGCATATGCAAGATTAGTATGGTGGTTGAGTGAAACGAGAAATTTTGAGAAGTTAAAAGTCGTATGTCTGCAATTTTTAGATAAGTATTCAACGGCCTACATTAAAGAGTATGTTCTGCTTTGGTTGGGGATAAGTTATTTAGAAATGAGGGATAGCTTGAACGCAAAAAAAATTTTAAGTACAATAAATACGGATTCATTACCAAATTCAGTATATCCTGGTTGGATGAAACCTTACATAATTGAATTTTACAAAAAAAAGTTATTTGAATAAAAAAATTGATTGGTCCAATAGGCAGTGCAATTTGTTTTTCTTTATCCTTATTTTTGCAATATGAATCATTTAGGCTATGTTGTAGAGGTGGTGAAATTCGCATAGCCCGCAAGGTCGCAGATGAGCATCAGTTGCCGGTAGAATTGGAGGGTGTCCTTTGACTTGAATACAAATTTCCTTCCCGAAATTCTCTTCAAGCCCGGCAGGCTCTTTATTGCATCACCAAAAAGGGAATTTATCATCTCAACTTCCGCATTTATTGGATATTTGAACTTGAAAGGTTTGAGTTTGTTTATCTTTTTAACTGCCCGACCTGCCTTTGATTCTATCTCTTTTTGAACATCAAATGGATGACGGCATCTTGCACAGAATCTTGAGATGCTGGATTTGGTAATTACTGTTTCCACCTGCGGTCCAAAAAATTTTCTTATCTCCTGAATAAGTTTATCATCGCCGGTGACTAATCCTAAAGGAACCCCGTAATGCCCGGCAACACCGGCATTTATCTCTGGTTCACCCACATACTGTCCATTTATTTTGATATTGTAAATCAGACTTGAGGAATAAGAATGGTCCATCATACCATTTTCTGTGCCGACCATCGCATGATAGCCGATGAAGAATACTATATCAAAGTTCTCGTTTAATCCTTCCATCATATAATAATTACGCTGAGTACCTTTGATAAGATTTATACCAGGTTCAAGTTCTTCTATTAAAAGATTTTCCCCTGAGGCATGGGAATCACAGATAAGGATTTCACCAATTTCCAATCCACTTTTCCTTACACCGCGAATAGCAGAATTTACTTCCTGGGTTGCAATCCTGCGGATGCGTAATAAATCTGGTGAATCCTTTCTCATTTCTTTCCAAGATGTTACGCCACTTATTCCTTCAAGATCGAATGAAATGAAAATATTTATTTTGTTTATCATGGATAATTATACATTTTTTTGAGAAAGTGTCAATACAAACCAAAGATTTCCACTATCAATATCATAGAAAAATGCGGTATTGACTTAATTAAAAAAAGGAATAAAATATGCCTGAATGGCTATACTCCTGAGCCACGTAAAGCAAATTCTTACGATGAATGAGGACATAGGACTGATACATGATGGTTCTATCCTCATTGAAGATGATACTATTAGAAAGGTTGGCAGATTTAACGAACCAAATTTTAAGGGAAGGATTATAGATTGCACAAATTGTGTTGTGACACCGGGGCTCATTGACGCCCATACCCATCTTGTTTTTGCTGGAACACGCGAAGATGAATTTGCAATGCGCCTTGAAGGAATAAAATACGAAACGATTGCAAAAAGGGGTGGTGGGATTTTAAAAACCGTGGCAATGACGCGTTCGGCTTCTGAAGACGAACTTTATAAACTTACTGAAAATCGGTTAAAAAATATCATTCGGCATGGCACGACCACAATTGAAATAAAGAGTGGTTATGGGCTTTCATTAACCGAAGAGATGAAGATGTTGCGTGTAATTGATAGATTGAAAAAGAAATCAATCATTGACATCGTTCCAACTTATCTTGTTCATACCATACCGACCCTTATGAAACGAAGAGATTATGTCGATATGCAATGTGAAGAGATGCTGCCCGAAGTAGCAAAGAGCAGGCTGGCAGAATTTTGTGATATTTTTTGTGATAAAACCGCATTTACAAAAGGCGAAAGTGAAAAAATCCTAAAAAGGGCAAAGGAACTGGGATTTGCATTAAAAATACATACTGATGAACTGGCAAATGTTGGTGGTGCCAAACTTGCGGCTAAACTTGGCTGCGTATCTGCCGAGCATCTTTTATATACAACAAAATCAGGGATAAAGGCGTTGAAAAAGGCAGGTGTGGTACCGGTTTTGTTACCCGGGACTTCTCTCTATCTCCAAACTGAAAGAAAACCTGATATCAAGGATTTTATAAAATTTAGCCTGCCTGTTGCAATCGCCACAGATTTTAACCCCGGGACGTGTATGATTTATTCAATGCCCAAAATAATCTCACTTGCCTGTCTTGTTTATAAAATTCCTGTTGAGATAGCATTAATTGGTGCCACGATCAATGCGGCAAGGGCAATAAAAAGAAGTAATAAGATTGGAAAGATAAAAAGTAGTTTTCAGGGTGATGTTGTGGTATGGAATGTTGACGATTACAGAAAGATTCCATACCAATTTGGTGAAGATTTAATAAAAATGGTGATAAAAAAGGGGAAAATAATCTATGAAACAAATAGTTGAATGCGTTCCAAATTTTAGCGAAGGTCGTGATAAATCTAAGATTGATGAAATTGTGAAAGTGATTGAGTCAGCCGGGGTTCAGATCCTTGATGTGGAGATGAATCCGGACCATAATCGTGCGGTATTAACATTTATCGGTGAACCGGAACAGATCTTAGAGGCAGCATTCAATGCCACGAAAAAAGCAGCCGAACTGATTGATTTGACAAAACACAAAGGTGAACATCCAAGAATCGGTGCCACGGATGTAATTCCATTAGTCCCGATTAGTAATATTTCAACCGAGGAGTGTGTTGAACTTGCCAGGAGACTTGGAAGAAGGATTGCTGAGGAACTTGAAATTCCAGTTTACCTTTATGAAGCCGCAGCAACAAGACCCGATAGGGAAAATCTTGCTAATATAAGAAAAGGTGAATTTGAAGGATTGAGCAAAGAGATTGAAACGAATCCTGATAGAACCCCTGATTTTGGGAAACCCAGAATCCATCCTACTGCTGGTGCCACAGTTGTCGGTGCCCGTTTTCCATTGATTGCGTATAATATTAATCTCAATACGAGTGATGTAAATATCGCAAAAAATATTGCCAAGGCAATAAGGTTTAGGGATGGTGGATTCCGATTTGCCAAGGCACTCGGTTTTGAATTGAAAGAAGAGGGCATTGCTCAGGTTTCAATCAATATGACGAATTATCTTGGCACCCCTTTATATCGTGTATTTGAAATGGTTAAGCTTGAAGCCCAGAGGTACGGGGTCAGTATAAAAGAATCAGAAATTGTAGGGCTGGTGCCAGAAAAGGCATTGATTGACACGGCAATTTTTTATCTACAACTCAATCGCTTCAATGAGAATCAAATTCTTGAAAACCATCTGCGCGGCATCGTAAAAAAAGGTGACAGTCTTTATGAATTTCTGAGCCACCTGGCTGATGCAACTCCAACCCCCGGTGGGGGTAGTGTTGCTGCATTGCAGGGGGCATTGGGTTCCGGACTTCTTGCGATGGTTACTGGGCTTACGGTTAAAAAGGTGGATGACCAGGAATTGAAGGGATTCCATGGCATGTTAAAGATCGCGGTCAGTGATTTTTATAAATTAATTGAAGAAGATAAAAATGCATTTGATGAAGTAATGAAGGCATATCGGATGCCCAAGACAACGGAAAAAGAGAAAAATCTTAGGTCCTGTGCTATCCAGGATGCATTAAAAAAGGCAACGAATGTGCCACTCGGTGTATGTGAGAAAATAATTAATCTTTATCCATATGCCCGTGTTTTATTACAGAAGGGATTGAAGACAGCAATTTCAGATATAGGTGTTGCAATTTATACCCTCCATAGTGGTTTTCTTGGTGCAAGGGCAAATGTTTTGATAAACTTGCCAGCAATAATTGATATGGACTTCGTTAATAAAATTAAAACGAGAATTGATGAATTAAAAGTTGAAGAATTAAGGACTTATCAGGAACTCGACAAAGAATTTACTAAATTCCAATAAATAATGATATTTCATATTGACAAATTAATAAAATCAATTATAATTTGTAAGGTAGGTTGATAATGGAAGCAGAGATAATAGAAAAGAGTAAACAATATATAAATGAAGGGAAATATGAAAAGGCACAGATAATTTTACGTCGTGCTCTCGATGAAACACCCAACCGTGCCCAGATACTTGAACTTTGTGGTGACCTGGCATCAAAACTTGGGAGATTTAATGAGGCTGTTACACGGTATGAGCATGCCTTTGAAAATTATACCCATAATGGACAGTATGCAGAGGCAATCATTTGTCTTGAAAAGATATTGATAATTGATGAGATGAATGAGAATGTCCTTTTCCGCCTTGTTGATCTTTACCATTTTTATGGTTTACGTAACGAGGCAATCAAAAAACTCATTGCTTTTGCCTCTAATGCACTTGATAAAAAGAATGAAACCCTGTTTGTTTCTGCGCTTCGGAAGATTGTTGAATTTCAGCCGAAAAATTTACCATTAAGACTATCCCTTGCAAAATTGCTTTTTTCGGTAAACCGCGCACGTGAAGCAGAAGACGAATTGATTAAATTAAAAGGACTTGCATCTGAAATAAATGACGAGGCCATCCTGAATGAGATAAAAAGATTATTGCCTCAAACCGATGGCGGGGAAGAACTTGACCCCAAAAGTCGTATTGAACTGGGTAATCTGTTATACGAAATTGGCTCGCGTGATGAAGCGATTATTGAATTTAAAAAGGCTGCGGACGATCTGATTCGCGAGGGGAAATATGATGAGGCCATAAATGTTTTGAACCGCATTCTTGAGATTGAACCGAACAACAATGAGGCATTGCAGAAACTAAAAGAGTTAAAACCGGGTGCAAAACCTGAAGAGAAGGTTGAGTCTGTTAAGAAAGAAGAACCAAAAGATGAAGGTCCGGTATCAATGGAGATAAAGGAAGAAGAGTTAAAAAAGGAGGTTCCAACACCACAACCCGTTGAAAATACCACCGCCGAGATTCAAAGTGACCTTGAGATTCTCGCTGATTTAAGCAAAGAGATCGAAGGTTTTACCCCAATAACCGAGAAAGAAACTCCGCCAAAAGATGAACCGACCCCCGAAACTAAACCGGTGGAAGAGATAAAAAAAGAGCCGAGTGCTGAAACCAAGTCGGCTGAAATTCCACCCCTTGAAGGTCAGATTGCCGATATTGACTTTCTACTAAAAGAGCCTGAAATAATTGCACCGACGCCAAGAAATTTTGAGGTCGCAAAACAATTTGATGAATTTCGAACAAATATTACCTGGGAGATTGATGATGTTAAGAAAAAGGTGACTTTAGCAAAAATGGCAATGGATGAAGGATTGTATGAAATTGCACTTTCCTACTTACAGGATGAAAAAGATAAAAAAGAATTTTGGCCAACATCAATAGAAATAGTTGGACAAGCACTCATAAAAATGGGTAAATATAATGAGGCGATAAAAGCAATCGGTCCAATAATACTCCTTGAAGAAATTCCGGAGGATAAAAAAGTTGAGTTGAGATATTTGCTTGCATCGGGATATGAAGGTTTGGGTGATTTTGAAAATGCCTTAAGAGAGATTGAACATATTATGGCAATCAATCAAGATTATCGGGATATAAAAGAGATATATGCTTTACTTGGCGGTAAAATGGAGATACCTTCACCAACTGCCCCAATCCAGGAAGAGAAAATGCCGGAATCTAAACCCGTAGAAGTAGTTGAAGAGCCTTATAAACCAGAACCAGTTAAAGAACCTGAGCCAGTTATTGAAGAGCCTGTTTTCCCGGTAACAGATAATTATGTTGAAAAGCCAATGCAAGAATCCACACTGGTGAAAGAAGAACCATTGATTGAAGAGAGAATTCCGATAAAAGAAGAATATCCCGACGAAGGAAAGATTGATATTGATGAGAAGGGTGAAAATATAGCTTTTCTATAAAACAGGAGGTTAAGTGGGTTATCAAGAATTTTATCAATTAAAATTTGAACCGTTTGCAAACCTTCCAGATCCGAGGTTCTATTTCAACTCACCCCAGCATGCACTTGCCAAGGAATATTTGCTCCACGCCGCACGAGGAACAAGAGGTCTGGCAATATTATTGGGCGATATTGGAACTGGTAAGACAATGTTGGTGCGTAAATTATTGGCTGAGCTCCAGTCAACCGGGAAATTCCAGGTAGGTATGATAGTATTGACCCACTCGGAGTTTCCTACGGGCTGGCTATTTTCAAAGATTGCCAATCTCGTTGGATTGAGTGATCTGGGAACGACAAGCACCGAAATAATTTCTCGTATATCAAACAGATTGAGAGAGATATACCGCAGAAATGAGCGGACCGTGATAATTATTGATGAGGCAAATAAACTTAAAAGCCCCGAGATTCTCGAAGAGATAAGAGGATTGTTAAATTTGGAGATTGCAGATACAAGATTGATTTCATTTATTTTGAGCGGGCTACCTGAACTGGAATCTTTTCTTATGATGAATCGTGCCTTATATCAAAGGATTGCAATAAAGGTTAAATTGAAACCAATGGGCAGTGAGACGATAAGGGCCTATATTAATCACCGTCTTAAAATTGCTGGTGCTCAAAACCAAATTTTTACACCAATGGCACAGGAAATTATTTGTAGATATTCGGAAGGAAGGCCCCGGCTGGTAAATATAATTTGTGATAATGCTCTATTAGAAGGTTATGTTCAGAGAAAACAAACGATTGATGAGGCAGTTATTGAAAGAGTAATCAGTAATTTAGGTTTGAGATTTGAATAATGGCTGATGTCGGTTCAATAAAAAGATATGTAGCCGAATTACAGGCAAAGGGCGAAATAAATAAAGCTATATCGGAACTTGAGAAAGCAATCAAAGATTATCCCCAGGAGGGTTCGCTATTCAATATATTGGGTGATTTATATATAAAAGTAAATCGTCAAAAAGATGCACTAAATATTTACGAACAAGGCGCTTATGCGCTTTTTGAGGAGACATTTTATTCAAATGCCGTTTCAATGTGTAAAAAGATATTACGCCTCGATAAAGACCGCACCGAAATTTATAAATTACTTGGAGATTGTCATAAAGAATTAGGGCTATTTGTTGAGGCGGCAAATTATTATCTCGAATACGCTGAGAGAAAGATGAAGAATAATGAAATTGATGCGGCGCTAAAGACATATGAAGCAATAAAGGAATTGGTTCCGAACAACTATAAGATTATACAGACTATTTCAGCAATTTATGAAAAGATTGGCAGGAAGGAACAGAGTGCAGATCTTTTGAAAGAGGCGGAACGGATTGAAACAAAGCAAAAGGCATTGAAAGAAACAATTACGGAACAGGTATCTCCACCTGAAGTAAAAATACCCGAGGTGGAGGAAAAAATTAAAGTACCCGAATTAGAAGTAGCGGAGATTAAACCAGCAAAGGTGGAGGAACCAGTAAAAGAAGTAGTAGTTGAGGAAACAAGAGAAGAAAAAAAAGAAGAATTAAAGAAGGTAGTAGAGGAAAAGATCATTGAGCCCCAGAAAGTAGAAGAAGTTGCACCCCCCAAAGTTGAAGTTACTCCGCCACCGATAAAAGAAGAATTATCACTTGAAGATTTTGTATCACCTGAAGTTGCACAATTGCTAAAGGATGAAGTAAAGGCAGAAGAACCGGAAGTCGAAGTTGTCGAAAAAGAGGTCGTGGAACCCGAAAAACTTTCCGAAATTGATCAAACCCGACAACTTGCCGAAGTTTACTTGAATTTAGGCGAAGATGAAGAAGCAATCAATTGTTTCAGGGATGCGGCAGCGATGGCATTCAAGGAAAAGAAATATGAACAGGCAATGGAATTATATAAAAAAATTGCCGATTTAAGGCCACTTGATTTAAAATCTCGTCAACGTCTTATTGAAATTGCGAAACTCAAAGAAGATAAAGCCCTTCAGGTTGATTTTATGATTGAACTTGCTGAGACCCTTAATCGTCGTGAGGCAAGGACTGAGGCACAATCAGTTTTAAGAAAAGTCCTTGAGATAGATCCGGAAAATGCGATTGCCCAGAGTATGATTGAAGAGGAAACAAAGGTTAAAGAATTTATCGATCTGGGGCAAGTTTTAAGAAGTGAAATCGAAGGAGAACCAGTCCAATCAAGTCTTCAGAATATAAATGATTTAATTTCTCAATTCCGTAAAGAAGTATTTGAATCCATCGGTGAGGGTGATTATCGTTCGCATTATGATCTTGGGGTTGCGTATAAAGGAATGGGGCTATTTCAGGAAGCAATTGAGGAATTTGAAATTGCCGCAAAGGATGAAAATTTGAAGTTAAAATCTTATGAAATGATTGCAGCATGTCTGATTGAAAAGGGTAAGGTTGATGAAGCAATCAAGGTACTAAATGAAGGACTATTATTACCTAATAGGCCGGCAAGCGAATATTTTGGCTTACATTTTTTGTTAGGCAATGCATATGAAATGCAGAATAATTTAAAAATGGCGATTAAGTCATATATAAATGCGGCAAATATCGACAAAACCGTGCCCGATTTATTGAAAAAAATAAATGAGTTAAAAGATAAGCTCACTGAAGAGTTGAAAAAACGGGCCCAGGCTCCATCACCTCCTCCCAAAGAGACACCACAGATTGTCCAAACCGAGGAGGTTTCTAAGCCTAAAAAATCAAAAGTTACCTATCTCTAAAAAGGAGTAAAAATTGGGTTATGAAAGTTTTTATAAGTTAAAGGAACATCCGTTTAGTTTTACTACCGATGAAAAATTTTATTATAATTCCCCCCAGCACGCAAAGGCACTCGCAAAACTTACTCACGCAGTAGAAACCGAAAAAGGGCTGGCGTTATTGATTGGTGACATTGGAACCGGTAAAACAACTCTTTCACGGCGTTTGCTTGACCAGCTTATCAGCAACAATATTGAAGCAACGCTTTTGGTAATTATCCATTCAGAAATAACATCGCTATGGTTTTTAAAGAAGATTGCCTTAATGCTTGAAACACCGGTGGAATCTGAGAATAAAATTGAAATAATAACTGCGGTTTACCATCGTCTGCTTGATTTAACGGGTAAGAATAAAAAAGTTGTTATACTAATTGATGAAGCAAATATGCTACAGAGAAAGGATTTGATGGAAGAAATTAGGGGGCTGTTGAACCTTGAATCAGAACACGGTAAATTACTAAATTTTATCCTTTTTGGTCTACCGGAAATGGAGGATTATTTAAAACTTGACCCAGCATTATACCAACGGGTTGCAGTGCGCTGTGTTCTTGAGGCGCTTGATCAAGAGACAACGCAAAACTATATTGTTCATCGACTTCGAGTAGCCGGTTGCGCCCGACCCCTTTTTACGGGTGGAGCAATGAAGAGTATTTATCAATACTCTAAGGGCGTGCCGAGAATGATAAATGCGATATGTGATAATGCTTTGCTTGAAGGTTTTCTTTTAAAGAAAGAAATCGTGGATGAAAAAGTTATCATTGATGTGTGTCGGGATCTTGGTCTAAGTTAGGAAATAAATCATTTGGCTTATTTTTACGCTGACCTCCATATTCATACCACATATTCTGATGGTGTATATAGCCCCAAAGATGTAGTTGATATTTCCATTAAATCTAATATTTTTGTTATTGCTATTGCTGACCACGATTCAGTATCAGGCATTGATGAGGCGATTGCATATGCAAAAAATAGAATTGAAATTATCCCAGCCGTTGAATTGAGTACAAACATAGGAAACCGCGATATTCATATACTTGGATACTATGTTGACCATCATTCATCCGATTTTGTAAATTATATTGAAGAATTTAAGAAATACAGAGTTATCAGGGCAAAAAAAATTGTTGAAAAACTCAGTCTTGATGGATTGAAGATAGATTTTGAGCAGGTAAAACAAATTGCAAAAAATAGCGCCCTGGGAAGGCCCCATATCGCAGAGGTACTATTGGCAACCGGCTATGTCCGTTCTATCAGTGAAGCATTTTCGCGTTATCTTGGTTACCATTGTCCATATTACGAGCCTAAAAAAGAAGTAAACCCTAAGGAAGCAATAGAAAAAATAAAGAAATGTGGTGGAATTCCTGTATTGGCACATCCAGGTATGATCGGAGCAGACAGCGGCTTGATTTATAAATTAATAAACGATGGTGTCGTGGGAGTTGAAGTCTGGCATCCAGAACATACCCAAAGGCAGGAAGACGATTTTTATGAGACTGCAATTAAGCATGGGTTATTGATGACCGGCGGTTCTGATTTTCATGGCTACCCGCGCGGTTATTGTAAGATTGGCGAGTATGGATGTGGCAAATCAGAAATTTCTTATTTGAAGGAATTAGCCGGTAAAAGAGCTACCAAAAAATGAATTTTTGGGAAAGGAGTATTTATGAAAATCGAAGAAATTAAAAAAATTTTGCCCCATCGGGATCCATTTTTATTTGTGGATGAAGTGTTAGAAATCAGCGATAAAAGGATTGTGGCAAAACGCAAAATCAAAAATGAAGAATATTTTTTCAAAGGCCATTTTCCTTCTGAACCGATAATGCCTGGTGTTCTAATTGTTGAGGCGATTGCCCAGACTGGTGGGGTGATGTTATTAAGAAAATATCCTGGTGCAATTCCATTATTTATGGGGATTGATAAGGCAAGGTTCAGAAAGATTGTTAAACCTGGCGATACACTTATTATGGAAGTTGAGTTATTGCAGGAACGGGGGACGATTGTGAAAATTTCCGGCGTTGCAAGGGTAAATAACGAAGTCGTCTGTGAGGCGGTAATAATGGCAGGAGTAAAGAAATAATAGTTAATAAAATTTTATGAGTAAGCCCATTATTGGCAAAAAGACAAAGGTTCATAAATCAGTTAGAATTGGTAAATTTGTGATAATTGAAGATGGAGTGGAGATAGGAGAAGGGACTGAAATTGGGCATTATGTATTAATAAAAAAAGGAACAAAGATCGGAAAGAATAATAAGATTTATTCTGGTGCCCAGTTAGGTACTGACCCCCAGGATTACCATTTCAAGGATGAATATTCCGAATGTATAATTGGAGATAATAATATAATCCGAGAGTATGCAACGATATCGAGGGCAACCGGTAAAGGTAATAAAACCATAATCGGCAATAACAACTTTATTATGACCTATGTCCATATTGCGCATAATTGTAAAATCGGTAATAACACGGTCATTGCTAGTGGTGCTCAGATCGCCGGTTATGTGGAGATTGATGATTTTGCCTATATTGGTGGACTCGTTGGTATCCATCAATTCTGCCGGGTGGGGAAGTATGCAATGCTCGGTGCGAAGTCATATTTGAATAAAGATCTTCCACCTTATTTCCTGGCACGGGGGAATCGAGCACGGATTTATGGTGTTAATCGCACTGGATTACTTCGTCATAATTTTTGCAGTGATGAAATTGAAGAGTTAAAAAAGGTATTCCGCCTGATTTATAAATCAGGAAAGAATCTAAATGAGATTATCACTTTATTAAAAAACAATATTCCTAAAAAATTTTCTCAAGAAGTAATCCATTTTATAGAAAATTCTCATCGGGGAATTATTCGCAAATAATTTCTATTCAATCTTTATCTTATTTTCTTTTTATGGCGCATTGCCTTTCTTCTCTTTTTATATTTATGCCGTTTAATCTTTCTTAATTTTCTTTTTCTCCCGCAAGGCATAGATAACACCTCCTTTCGACAGATTATATTTATTTTTTATATTCAGTCAACTATTGAAATGCAGTAGTTAATCAATATAATAATACTGATGAAATCCAGCCAGAGAAGATTTTATATTGTTTTAATATTCTTTCTCTGCTGTGTTCGGAAAGTGCCGATTGAATTTTATCAGGAAAAGATCTACATAGAAATAGATTCAACAAGTGCTTCAGTCACCGGTGAGTATTTTTTCAAGAACAATACCGATGTACGGAAGATTTTAAAATTTTTTTATCCGTTTCCAGTTGACACGAATCATAATTTTCCCGACATCATTATTCTTAATTTTCCCTATGAAAAGGATACAAATGGCATTCATTTCTCAATGTTGGTAAAACCCGGGAAAGAAAATTCGTTTAAAATTGGATACCGACAGCGGCTAAATAAAAGATATTTCCGTTATATTACCATTACAACAAGAAGGTGGAAAAAACCCATAGATAATGCAGAATTTTTTATATTGGCGCGCAAGGATTTTAATTTGCATATTAATTATAGAATTAATAAAACCGAATTGAGAAACAACATGATATGTTACATAATTTTAAGAAAAAGATTTTATCCCAAACAGGATTTAATCATTGAATGGTGATTTTTACAAAATCTTGAATATTATAACAATCTTTTATTGTAAATTCGCCCACCCTTTCTCTTTGTAAAAAATATAGAAAACCATTTGTTTTTAATTTTTGTGCAATATCATAGGCAAGTTGTCGTATATAAACACCACCCGAGCAACAAACTCTGATCGTTAAAATTGGGTATCTAAAATAGATGGGTTCAATATTATAGATTTTCACTTTTTTCTTCCTTTCTATCTGGATTCCTTTTCTCGCCAGTTTGTATAAAGGTGTTCCCTTAAATTTTGCGGCAGAATAAGGCGGAACATTCTGTTCTATTTCGCCGACGAAGAGTTTTAATACCTCTTCAACGGATTCCCATGTCGGGCGAATAGAACTATCATTATTCAATATTTTGATTTCGCCAGTAATATCCCCGGTATTTGATTCGGCACCAAATCTAATGCCTGCAGTGTAATCCTTTGGCCAATCCTTAATTTCTTCAAATCTTTCTGTTGCTTTATTAAGAAGTAAAAGGACAACCCCACAGGCAAATGGGTCAAGTGTTCCCCCATGTCCGATTTTTCCTCTGAAAGCGGTTATTTTTTTGAAGATTCTAATAAGGTCAAAAGTTGAGGGACCGGCCGGTTTATATACTGGAATTATTTTACTTAGTGCTTCCATAAGAGATTTTATCTAAAATAATAACATAATCAAGTGGTTGACTTTTTATTTTTTTTAATTATTATTATCTATGATCATCATTTTTATAATAAGTATGCATTTGGGAATTGAAGGTGGAATGAATCAACCGATAATCGGTCTCGATTATACACTCCATATTGGGACTGTTGTCAAAGCGTATCTCGGTAAACAAGATTTAAACCATAATATTCATTTAAATTTTATATTGAGTGGCGCATACTACCAGGGGAAGAATACGGGTTATTCATTCAGGTATTATGGCCTGGGTTTAATGATAAGGAAAATTCCCTGGCGTATTGCTCCGTTTGGCGAATTGACTGTGGATTATATCTCACGAGAATTAAATAAAAATAAAGAATGGGGTATTGGGTTTAATTATACACTTGGTTTCCTGTTAAATTTTTATTATGATAATATAAATGTCTACCCTGCTTTATATTATAACGGCGTGAGTGATTTTAAGGCGCACGCTGGAAGTCTTGGCATAAAATTGGGGATTAAATATGAATTTCAGAGGAATTTATAAGATATTATTTCCGGGATTATTAATACTCGTTGCCTGTAAAAATCAGATCGTTGAGCGTTCGGCAAGTGAATATTTCCCGCTCAAAGAAGGAAATTGGTGGAATTACTCCAATGACGATTTGTATAATCCTGTAAGCATAAATATTACAATTGAATCACCAGATACAATCCTTCAGCGTGAATGTTATCCATTTAACATTTCCGGCGAATTTCACTATTATTCCAAAGACCAGGAAGGAATAAAGGAATATGTAAAAATAGTCCAAAGTTATGGTGGCTTAGATTATAAGATTCTTGAAGGTTTTATTTGCCGGCTTGAATTACCATTTGTTGCTGGAAATAGGTTTGTTGATTCACTCGTGGATTCGCTGGATTTTTTTGGACAATGGATAAAAGCACGATATATTATAAATGCCCTGGTATCTGAATATCAGCAGCATGAAATTTATGGTGAAGTATACCGGATTATTATCAATCGATACCACTCTATAATAACCCAGGATTCAACGGTTTCAAAGGAAGAATATATTGAAGAATATTATGCGCCGAACATAGGAATGATAGAATTTATAAATTCAGCTGGTAGATTCAGCCTTAGAGATTTTCATATAGAATAGAACTTTTTGTCGTTATTTTTAACCCCGAAATTATAATGAAGAAAAGGACTTTTGCGGAGAGAAAGATATTGATGAAGATATATGAGTATTTATTTGAAAGATTCGGTCCACAGCATTGGTGGCCCGGAGATACACGCTTTGAAGTTATAATTGGAGCGATACTTACCCAAAATACAAACTGGCAGAATGTCGAAAAAGCAATCGATAATTTAAAGAAAGCCAATTTACTCCATCCACATAAGTTGCTTAGAAATAGTGATAAGATCCCACAATTGATAAAACCATCCGGTTTCTATAAACTCAAAAGCAAAAGATTGATCGCTTTTTTAAAATACTTTGTAGACCGATATGATGGTGAAGTGGAAAATTTTAGCAAAAAAGAAACAGATTGTTTGCGAAATGAACTTTTAGCTATTTCGGGTATCGGACCGGAAACTGCAGATTCAATTCTACTTTATGCCCTTGATCGTCCGGTATTTGTAATTGATGCCTACACACGAAGAATGTTAACACGCCACAATTTGATAAAACCAGATGTTGATTATGCAGAAATTCAAAGATTTTTTGAGGATAACATACCCAGAGATATTGGGATTTATAATGAATATCACGCCCTTATCGTCAGGCTGGGAAAGGAATATTGTAAGAAAAATGATCCCTTGTGTGATTCTTGCCCTATATACAATATTTTCATATAATCCTGATAGTTTTGTACGCGGTGTTTATATCAATCCCTATCAGGGTGGTAAGAAGCGTTTTTTAGAGTATATTTTTAAACTTGCTGATTCAAATTATATAAATGCAATCGTCGTTGATTTAAAGAGCGACTATGGTCATCTATGTTATGAAACAGAAATTCCACTTGCAAAAGAACTCAACGCCATTAAAAGATATATTGACCTTGATTATTTAATCAAAAAATGCAAAGAGTCCAATGTCAAACTGATTTCCCGGATTGTTTGTTTCCGTGACAATTATCTTGCTAAATACGAAGATTGTGCAATCAGGGATTCAACTGGCTCAATCTGGCATGACAAGACCGGCACCGCCTGGGTGAATCCCTATAATAATAAGGTTCATAAATATCTGATAGATGTGATAAAAGAATTGGAAAAAAAAGGGGTCAAATCATTTGCTCTTGATTATGTAAGATTTCCAACTGATGGAGATATTGGTAGCATTAGATTGGTGAATTCTAAAGATAGTCGATATGTTCCAATAATAGAATTCTTAAAAGAATTGAAAGAGAATGTTGAAGCGGAGATCGGAGTTTGTATCTTTGGATATGCCGTGTGGTATGATTTGAAACAGGAGGGGCAGGATGTAGCAAAGTTTGGATCGGTTGTTGATGTTGTCTATCCAATGCTTTATCCTTCTCATTTCCATCCAAGTTTTAAAAAAGAGGTCTCTGAATACTGGCGTAATTATTGGATTTATTTTGATTCAGTGGAGGAATCTTTTAAGAAACTGCCCCTCAATGTAAAGGTCGTTCCCTTTGTCCAGGGTTTTGATCTTTATTGCGATGAGTTCAATGATTCATATATCTATGCTCAAATTCTTGGTGCTTTAAATGCAGATGCAGATGGTATACTTATCTGGCAAGCGGCAAATAATTATACTACTTCCTTGCCTTCTTTAATTCAGGCGTATAATTTAATCCGATTCCGATACGTTCAGAATAACCTAAATATCCGTAGGAGAGTGCTACTGCGCCAATATCAAGAAATAAGCCCGACCCTATCATTATCTCTAAAGAAAAACCAAAAGAAAAACCAGACCAGCCCAGGCCCTGGTAACCAGTTTGATAACCCGCCATCAAAGAAAATCCGGAAAGTGCTGATTCCTGACCAAATAATGCTTTGGTAGCAGTTTGCATTAATTTTGGTTCTCTAATGTGGATTTCGCTACCGATAGAAAATGTTGGCACATAATCAGGATATAATGAATAATCAAGGCTTAATGCCCAGTGGCTTTGACCGAATGGAATTTTCACAGCAAGCCCTTGACGGAAATTGACCGGTGGATATTCCCATTTTTGTATGAACTGTCGCGGTGTGCCAAGATTTTTTATCGTTGTGCCAAGATAAAGAAAATTTACTGGTCTCAGAATAAAACCAAAATCGCCAACAAATCCCCAGGCACTTTCATTTTCTAATTGACTACGCACAATTTTCCCACTGCCGCCAAAAGACAACTGTCTTTTTTTACCGATGCTCTTCCCATAGCCAGCATTCAATAACATATCTGAATTACGGAATTCGTCGGATTCCTGCCCTGACTCATCACGCCTTATATCAGTTGCGGTTAAATAACAAAGCCCAATGCCAAGTGACCCTGCCTTCTTTCCTAAGTATATAGAGGAAGCAAGATTGTAATACTGGATGAAACCGAGATGGGACATCGCCATACCTGAGAGATAATAACTGTTAATAACCCCCAATCCTGCAGGATTCCAGAATACCGCATTACCATCATCACTTAAAGCAGTGAATGCATTACCCATTGCAACAGGTCTGACACCGACCCCGAGTTTTAAAAAAGTATAACCGGTTGCACCGGGCTGCCAGATCTGTGCAAAACAAAAAATTGCTATTGCAGACAAAATCAATAATCTTTGCATGTTAAATTATATTTTAAATTCATTCGCAGTCAAGAGTGATGAAGCCTTCCGCTATTTCAACATCGCCTTAGAACTTATTTTTAATTTATATGCCATATACTCAAATAAATCTAATCCACCATAGTTAATTAACAAACTGCCACGATAGTTAAGATCGCTGTCAAAGGTAACTAGATTTATTCTTTAAAATAGAGCCATCAAGCTTACATTTTATCAACAGTAATCGGTAATTGTAACTATCTTAGGTAAACCCTGTAACATAACTATAACCTTATTAGTCTATACAGATAGAGTGGGCGATGTCTTTATAGTAGGGAAGCGTTAGTCTTACACCAAAGTGTTTAACCCTGCACATTATACTTAATCGTTATAACATCGTCATCATCTATGCTATAACGGTCCTGCAAAAGTCAAATTCACTGATATTAAACATATAGTTATTTGTGTTTTTATTTCTTATTTCATTTTTATTCTCTAATTTGAGCCAGAGAAAGTAAACTATTTCACCTTCACCTTAATCCTCTTCATTTAAGGGAGAGGAGATGTTAAGAAGAATTCTTCCTTCAAGGGCGAGGGAAGGAGAAGGATGAGTGTAATACATTATACCGCTAAAGATTTTCGTCCAGATAATCCGCCAGACAGCGTGGAGGATGGATGCTACATCTGATACTATATTTATTCTGCTCCGGTGTCAAGGAACAAACTCAAACAAACCTCACAAACTCCACATAGAAAAAGCCAAAGTTATTTTTGTCAACATCAAGATTAACACAATTTAAAAGTGCATAATATTGCTGGGTTATAAGATAAGATTCTTACAACCAGCCTGTAATAAATTCTAATCGGAACTTTTTTGTAGTTAAGGGTTTTCTCAAATACCCTATCTGTCACAGTGCCTCCCCACTCTGTATTATGCAATTTTTGTACCCGAAAACTTATTGAAATTTCATCTGGTTTTAATTAATGTTTTATAAAAAATGTCTAAATTTTGGACACATCAGGGTATGTCGCATTCCTGAACCAATTTTGTAAATTTTCGTAGCCAATATAAAAAAAGCCCCTCGTCGTTGAGGGGCTTAGGTCAAAATTTATTTTATTTAAAACGCTCTTTTAATTTGTTGAGTACCTGTGGTAGTGTGGTGTATTCCATTTCTGCCAATGGTAAACGCTGAGGTTCAAACGGTCCGTGTCTTCGGATATAGTCAGCGATTTCATTTGCTTTCTGTCTTACATGGTCATAACTTAGGTCGGCAAACATATCTCTGGGTCCAACAAGCATACCATTTGCAAGTTGGAATCCGAGTCCGATTACCCTTGGTGGTCCATCAAACCTTGTGGGATTTGCATCTTCCACTGACACGGGCATAAATGGTCCCCAGTGGGAACCGCGCATCCAGCCGGTTACCATATAAGGCAAAGAAAATGGCTCAAGAACTTCACCTACTGCTGGTAATCCACTCTGACAGCGGACAATCATAACCGGGTCGTCTTTTCCAACATATCTACCTGCAAGTAGATTTACCTTCTGGGTTGATGTTGTTGCTGCAATTGTGCCGTCTTTTTTATAGACATTTTTAATGATAAAATGTTCTGAGGCACCGATGAGACATAGAAGATCATACATTTCTTCGGGTGTATTTAATTTGGCATTTTTGTCGTGGAAAACATCGTGGACCTCAAAGACAAAACCATCGTGCATACTTGGGTCGATAACAAGACCGATTGTATTGAAAGGGTCTGCAAACATTTTAAAGAGTGGATAATTCCAGGCACCTGGAGAAGTTTTATCCGCAGCGAAGATAATGATTGGTTCGCTTTTTCTCTCTTCAAAGGTCATTTCGGCGCAACCCGGTCCCATACCTTTTACATTTCCAGAAAATGCATCCGTCAGCAAATCTTGACCTGCACCATAGAGTTTCAATTCCTTTGCCACATTTGTACATTCAACAAAGATATCCCAGGCAAGTTTATGTATTTCCTTAGAGTCATTTCCGAGTCTATGGCTTATTATCAATTCAAGGTCATCACCGCAATGGGATACATGAAAATCTACGATTGTGCCTTTATTTTTTTCGGCATCCAGCAATTGAATTGCCCGGGCAATGATATTGGGATGCATACTTGAGTGTCCAACATAACCCCCAATATCTGCCTTAATGACGCTCAAAGTTATTGGCATGATTTCCTCCTTAAAATTGCTTGAAAGTTAACGAGATATTATATAAATTAAAACGAAGTTGTCAATATATCTCCATTTTTCTTGACACTGAAGAAATTTTGGTTATCATTTTACTCTAGATGAAGGAAATAATAGAAGGGTTTAAATTATTGAACAGACAATCCAGTAAGGTACATAATTTACTGAATGCTTATGAACGGCTTAAAGAAAAATCCGTTGCGAATGTTTATATCTTAGAAAAAAAATTAAACGAATTGTTAAAAGCAGCAAATGACCTGCCTGATTTTGACCTCAAAAATGTATTGGTCATTTGGCTCAATAATGAAAGGTCAGAACTTGATAAGATTAAAGAGGATTTTAGATTTTCTCTTGCGGAACGAATTAAAGATCTTTTTCAAAAAGAGAATTGGATTATAAAAGGACAGTATCCAAAACTGCGGATTTGTTTTTATACTTTATCACTGAATTTTGAATTTGGCGAGGCAACATTGTATTTTGGACCGGAGATTGAAAAGATTAAATCCCGGATTCCCCTTGAGCCTGAAACGATATATCAAACAATTAAAAAATTTGATGATGGTCTTAGAAAAATAAATTTTGATCCTAAAGAATTTTATCTTGATTTACAGAAGGCATATAGAAATTGTATCTTACTTTCTAACAAATCATACGGTGAGAAGGTTTATCTTGTTGATGTCCTTAATAAATATGTAATGTTGAAACAACCAAAGCAATTTTTTGTTGATCCCATGAAAGAAAATTTCCGAGAGATACCAAGAATTAATTTATGTTATTTGTTATATCTTTTTAAAAAATCGGAATATGCTCAGAAGGGCATCCATTTTTACATTGCCACATTTGATGCAACAACCGATAGAATGCATGCAATCTGGCTTCCCGACAATGAAGAAGGGGAAGGAACTTATTATTCCTATATTTCTTTTGCAGAATGATATGGCTAATCAGATAGATCAAACATTAGCAAGAATTATGATAAATACCCTCGGTGGGTACGGAACACCACCGGAATTCGGCATCGAATATTACACTGTTGGACTTGAACCGTATTTGAAGATTTTAGAAGAAGACTATTTCAATTTTCCAGGCAGGCAGAGTATTTCAACATTTAAATTGATAGTGGGCAACTATGGTGGTGGTAAGACCCATTTCCTTTATTCAATCCGGAATCTTGCCTGGAAATATAATTATGCAACAAGTTATGTCTCCTTGAGTGCTACCGAATGTCCTTTCGACCGGTTAGAACTTGTATATAAAAAGATTGTTTCTAATATCTGTACGCCATTGACTGAAAATAATGTGATGGGTGCCTATGAGACGGGGATAGAGGCGTTATTAAGGAAATGGTATAATCAAGTCCGGGAGGACAAAAATTTTATTTATTTAATCAAAGGACTCGAGAGTATAAGTTATGCCAATTGTATAAAGGGTGCATTAAGTAATCTCGTTGCGGATGATGAAGAAGGATTTCTAGCACTGATTCAATGGCTAAAAGGCGAGGATATACCAAGGGAATTGAAATTGCGTTATCGTATTTCCGAAAGGATCGACCGCACAAGTGCCTTCAGGATGTTACGTAGTTTAATCCAATTTATCAATACGATCGGATATAGTGGTCTGATATTCTTGTTTGATGAAGCAGAACGAGGTATGAGCATTTCTTCTGCCCGCGATAAAAGGCGCGCCCTTGATAATCTGCGTCAGGTAATTGATGAGTGTGGAAATTCACGGTTACCAGGCGCAATGTTCTTTTATGCCGTTCCGGATGAAAACCTTTTACTTGAAGGTACAGGCGGCGTTTATGAAGCATTGAAGCAAAGGCTCCGCTCCGGTTTTACGAGGATAAATCCTGTTGGGGTTAAGATTGATCTTGAAAGAATCGAAGTTGCACCGGAAGAGTTTTTATTGAAATTGGGTGAAAAACTTGCCAGGATTTTTGAGTCTGCCTATGATATTGAGTTTGACCAGAATATTTTAGCCAAATCAATAAAAAATATGGCTAATGAAGCCCTTGAGATGCAAATGCTTGATATCAGTTATAGAAGAATTTTCGTGGTTGGAATAATTGAAGCACTCCAGCAAATCAGGAATTTTAAATCAGCGATAGATAAAGAAACCGCCCGACAAATTCTTAAAACACGCACCAAACAACTTTTAGAAAAAGAGAGAGAAGAAGTTGAAAGAGAAGAATTTTAAAATTGTCTTTCACAATATTTTTGGAGAAGGAGTAGTACTTGAGACGAGGTGGGATGGAATTGAGTCTCGCGTTAAATTCCGCAGCGGCTTGTGCCTGTGGCTTCCCACAAAATGGCTCAAAACACTTCAGATTGAAGAGAAAGAATTAGATAAAATATCATCAAGGAGACTGGTAGAGGCATTCAGGCTCGGGGTTGTTCCACATCAGGATATTGAATCATTTACATTTGGCCGGGCATACGAAATTGACCTATTTCAGAAGGCGCTTGATAATTTAAAGGATGGGACTGGCGGTGTGTTTTTGATTGAAGGTGAATATGGTTCCGGTAAGACTCACCTTGCTGAGTTCCTCAGGCATTTATCTCTTAAACAGGGATTTGCCACTGGATATTGCGAATTACATATCCTTGAGACACCACCCTACCGACCGAAAAAGATATATCACGAACTGGTTTATAATTTAAGATATATAAAAGATGGTTGCGAACGGGGCTACCGGGAGTTGCTGGAGGAAGCAAGCAGAATTGATTTGCCTGACCACTGTTTCTTCACGCCGGTCTTAAAAGCGGTAAAAGATAGGAGGGAGAAAGATGATTTGCACAATGAAGTTTTCTGGCAGTTGATTGAAGGTGAGTCGACAAAAGAATATGCGATTGACCGGAATTCACCTTTCCGGGTAAGGGGGGGACATAAAATTCCAGCTTTATACGATTTTTCTACGGCGGCAGATTTCTATAATTACATCCTGAGTGGATTAAGTTATATTGCGCGTAATCTTGGACTGGGTGGGTTGGTTTTAATACTTGATGAGTTTGAAGTGATAAATCATATCTGGGAATACCATCTCAAAGAAAGGGGTAAGGCTTTTTTAGAAGGATTGATCAGGGTTGCCCTCAATGATGAGGAAATGAAAAAGATTGATCGATATATGCTTCATAATCAGGTCCGTCCCACACCGTATGCATATCGCCAGACCAATATTTTACTTTTGCTTACCACGACGCCGAGTGAGGATGATTGGGTTACAAGATTTATCAAAAATAAAATTATTTTAAGAAAGTTTTCAAGGGGGGAATTAGAACTAATATTTGATAATCTTTTGAGGGTGTACAGGACAGGATTTCCAGAATTTGTGATTGACCAGAAAACGCAGGATAATATAGTGAATGCAGCATTTAAAAAATATAGCAATGAATTGCGGATGTTTATTAAATATTCAATTGAGGCATTTGACCGGGTAAGGTTTGCCTTAAAATATTGAGGCTGTCGGACGTATGGTATCCACTTGATTTTCTTTTTGTAACCTACAGTATACAGAAGGCATAAGTTTAGCATAATCAGATAGAAAAAATTCCCG
>CBFGJP010000027.1:0-26838 GCA_965649105.1 Caldifarciminota bacterium | reverse complement strand
TTTAACCGTTAGGTATGATTCGGACAGAATAATTGTAACTAAAAATAGGGGGTTGTAAAGAGAGAAATTTAACATATTGACAAACCTTTTATAGCAGGGTGTATCAGGCGTCAGCATGCCTTTTTACGGATTAATTCCATTCTTGCTTGATATTTAAGTTTTTTTGATTATACTTTGTTATGCTGATAATTTATGGGCGAAGATTGTTAATTCCTTGGTGCTTTTATTTAATAACCAATTGTGGTCCGAAATTTATATATACGCCTGAACCAAAAGAGGATATAAAGATGTGGGTAAAGAATTTTTCCTACCAAAAGTCGTTCAGATATGAATATTATTTGAATACTTCTTTTGCGAAGATATCGGCAAAGGGTGACTGTATTATCGGTAGGAGTGAATATATAAAAGGAATCTGGGATTATGGTGATACAATTGTTAATTTTGAATATATTGGTGTAAATGACAGAGAATGGTCAAAAAAGGATGGTAGATGGGTTGAATCAGCCCGGGGAGAAGAATCAAATATATATGCCCAAATTAAAAGGGTACTTGAGTTTGAAAAATTTGAACTTTTAACCGCTTCTGACAAATTTTTATTTCGTTCAAACGCTACACTGCCTTTTCTCGCCCCAGATCGATGGCAGGAGATGGTCGGCTATATTGGGATTTCAGGCAAAACATATCTCCCGGAAATACTCTGGGTGGGGTTACCGGACTCGAGTGTTTACTGGTGCGTGCGGATTGATGATTATAATCATAAGAGAAGTATTGCACCCCCTCACATTGATATCAAAAGTTACGAAATTAAACTGGATAGTTCAATAAATCAAAAACAGGCGATAAGGAAAATAAAAAATCGTTTAAAATTATTAAAAATTAACTGGAAATTAAATAAAGTCGGTGATAAGATAATTCTTAGCGTCCCGGACGATTATGATATTTATGATATCAGGGATTTACTTGCACCCGGGATTACTTTTATTTATCACTTAGCTCGCAGTGATAGTGAAAAGGCACGTATTTCTTATCTTAAGGGAAATGTCAACCAGCCTATTTATTTATCTAACATTAGTTATGATTATAACTTTATAAAATCTGCAGGTTTTAATTTTGATCCACTTTCCCGCCCTTATATCACGATAAAATTAAAAAAGAAGATGGCACCAACAGAGCATGTTGCTATAGAAATTGATAGCGTGTTAATCGCCACCACAAGGCTTGACAAAGACAAAAAAATGGATAACATTGTTATATATCCTGATATGGAATATCTTGAGATAGTTAAATACACGGCATTTATATCTCAACCTTTATTTAAAATTGAGATATTGCCAGCAACTAAGGGGTCTGATTGATCGGGTTGGTGCTGTTCATTTATACTATTGTGTTGTTTGTTTTATTGTTTTATTCGATGCATTCTTATATCTTGCTTTATCTCCATTTCAAATTTAGAAATAAAAGAGATAATCAATCTACGGTTGAAAATTATGATATTTTAAAGACCTACCCGAAGGTAACTATTCAACTTCCTGTGTACAATGAAAAATTCGTGGTTAGACGGCTGATAAACAGTGTATTGATGCTTGATTATCCCAAAGAGAAAGTTGAGATTCAGATTCTTGATGATTCTAATGATGAGACGACGAAGATAATTGATAATATTTTAAAGGAGAAATTAGAACAAGGGTATGATATTAAACATATCAGAAGAGGGTCAAGGCAGGGTTTCAAGGCAGGGGCACTTCAATATGGATTGAATAGTGCTAAAGGTGATTTCATTGCGGTCTTTGATGCAGATTTTGTTCCCCCAAGAAATTTTTTGAGAAGACTTTTACCGGAATTTGAAGATCCGATGATAGGAGCGGTCCAGGCAAGATGGGGACATCTTAATTATGAAGAGTCGCTACTGACAAGAAGCCAGGCTGTCGGGCTTGACAATCATTTTATCAATGAACAAGAATTGAGGAATAAGGCCGGTCTTTTTATAAATTTTAATGGAACTTGTGGAATATGGCGTAAAGCAGCAATAATTGATGGTGGGGGTTGGGAGGGTGATACGCTTGCTGAAGATCTTGACCTCTCATATCGGGTACAATTAAAGGGCTGGCGTATAAAATATCGTGGTGATGTCGTTGTTCCTGGAGAATTACCCGATGATGTCGATAGTTTTCGCATCCAGCAAAATAGATGGGCAAAGGGAACATTTCAGGTTGCACTTAAATTGCTCAAAAAGGTACTCAGCAGCGAATTAAAACCTCTTGTTAAATACGAAGCATTTGTGCACCTTACCTGCCACATAAATTTTATTGCAATGTTACTTTTGGGATTGCTTTCTTTTCCAATAATTTATTTCAAAGTAGAAAAGATCGTTGCGGATTCATACTATACATTTGCATCAATCTTTACGATTGGTGCACTTGGTTATCCTTTGCTTTATTTCTTTTCACAAAAATTCAGCTATACAGATTATAAAAGGCGAATTCCTTATATTGCAAGCGTTATTGCTTATAGTATGGGATTGACAATTTCCAATACCAAGGCGGTCATTGAAGCATTATTAAATAAAAATATTGTTTTTACAAGGACCCCCAAGAGGGGAGGCATAAAAAATAAAAAATATATAATTGCAGTTAATAGTTTAATACCTTTTTTAGAAATTTCTATTGGCATTTATATCTTATATACATTCATTTATGCACTAGTAAACTGCCAGTATATTCTTTTGCCGTTTTTGGGTGCATATGGATTTGGTTATTTGCATCTTGGCTATAATTCATTTAAAGATAAACTTGTTTTATCAAAACCTCAGGAGGTTTTATGCTCAAGAGAGAACTCTTAGAAATTTTATGTTGTCCAAAGTGCAAGGGCGACCTTGTATATGATAAAGAAAAAGAGGAACTTATATGCTACAATTGTAAACTTGCTTACCCTGTAATGGATGATATTCCAATAATGCTTATTGATGAAGCAAAAAAGATAGGCTAAATAATGTTTGTCATTTCGTTTCTTTTAATTTCCGCCTTAAGTATAAATGAACTGGGCGATGCGGGCGTCGAGATTAATTTTTACGGAAGAGAAATAGATATAAATAATTTGAAATTCAACGGGGCAACATCATTTTCTCAGCCTGGTGAACCGGATGTTCCATCCTTAAATTTATGGGTTGGTATCCCTCAGGAAGGTGGTGTGGAGGTTCGGATAATTGAGCATCAAGCGAAAACCTTTTATGGGGTGGACATAAAGCCAGTTTTGTCGCTGGCATTACATGAAGAGAAGTTTAATGAAAATATTAGCAGGGAATCTGAAATTTATCAACGCGACCGATTATATCCCGAGGACATAATTGAGGTATCTGAACCCCAGTATTTACGGGATATTAATACAGTTAATATAAAATTACACCCTATTCGTTATAATCCGGTGAGAAAGGAACTTATTGTTTCACAGGTTTTGAAGATCGCAGTCACCTTTAAGGGAAAACCAAAGTCAAAACCAATTTCTGACTATGCTTTTGAAGAGATATATAAAAGAGTAATATTAAATTATGACCAGTGCAGATATTGGCGCAGGGAAAGGGTTGAACAGTCAATCAAAAATCCTTTTCCCTTTAGTAGTGTCTGGTTTAAGATTGAAGTAGATAAAGAAGGTTTATATAAAATAGGATATGACGAGCTAAAAAGGGCAGGGATAGACCCGCGGCAATTTGACCCACAAACAATGAAAATTTACAACGCTGCATTTGAATTGTTGCCAAAAGATGTTCTTCAGCCATTCCCTGATTCACTTATTGAAATTCCTGTATTCGTTGAGGGAGAAGAAGACCATAGTTTTGATAAAGATGATTATTTAATATTCTACGGCTTCCCGGCAAACCATTTTGTTCCAGATACATTTTTGAAGTGGTATGAAAATGGTTACGCAATAAAGAATATATACTGGTTTACATTCGGTGGCGCCTTTGGAAAAAGAATGGAAAAAATCAATGCAAACTGGAATAACTCAAATCCGGATACGATTGTCAAAGAAATTCTGCACTTTGAAGAAGATATCAATAACCCAACGCGTTCGGGAATAAACTGGTACTGGATGGATTTTTCACTGGGCAGTGCCGAAAGCACGGTTGTCAGGATGCCGATCACCCACAAATTTGCTTATGGTGATGCAAGTATTATTGTATCTATATTTGATTCTATGAGTCCGAGCCCACAGCCATTCTGGTACAGATTAATCCTGGACGATCAAACTTTATACAACGATACGACCGTCCTGCAGCAGACGATGTCCCTCCCCCCAATCAAATTAACAGGGACCTGCGTTTTAAACAAGGATTCTTCTATTTTTGAATTTCGGGCAAGAAGGTTGCCACCCGATACCACTAAGCTTACCGTTTATCTTAATTGTTTTGATATAGAATACAGTCGCCTAACTGATATGACTGAGCCATTTCATTGTTTTTTTAAATCCCCTGCTGATTATACAATAAAGTGCAAAAATGTTAATTCTAAGCCATTTATTATCGATATAACCAACCTGCGTGGGCCAAAAATGTTTGATAACTTTACAGCGAGTGGTAAAAATATTACCTTTTCCAGCCATTGTGATTCTTATCAGTTGCTTTATGTTGCGCAATTAAAATCAGCGTTTGAGGCAAAACTGATTCCCGCAAATCCAGGTCGGTTAAGAACTGCCGATAATGGCTGTGAATATTTAGTCATAACCCATCGGAATTTTTATAATTCAATAATGCCCTTAGTCAATTATCGCCGGCAGGCATATACTACAAAGGTAGTGACGATTGATGCAATATTTGACGATTTCTCTTTTGGAAAGTTTGACCCGTTGGCAATCAAACATTTCCTTTATCATGCATATAATAACTGGACCACGATTCCCAAATATGTGCTAATTGTCGGTGATGCAACCTATGATTACAAAAATAATCTCGGAAAGGACAACCCACCAAATTATGTGCCAATGTATGAAACCGGGACAACCCTTTCAGGAAATCCAGGGATCCCACCAAATTATATCTATGAAGGTGAATATGTAAATTTCTTCGGAACCGAGGCAATGGTTCTTGGTAGAATAACGGTCCGTAATAATCAGGAAGTCAGGGATTTTATTGATAAAGTACTTGCCTATGAGAATAGGGATATCGATGGAACATGGAATAGAAGAATTATACTTGCGGCAGACGATGAATATGCAAATGGCTGGGAAGGAACCATGCATGCTTCTGCTTGTGAGGCAGTGAATTATTCTGTCTCGGATGTATTATACGATCGGGCGAAAGTATATATGCTAAGTTATCTACCTCCTCCACCTCATGATGTAAATACTGTAAAACCCCTTGCAAAAGAAGATTTTATTAAAGAACTAAATAAGGGAGCGCTCATTGGATGTTTCTTTGGACATGGTAATACACATCAACTCGCTCATGAGAAATTGTTTTTAGAGACAGATATACCAAAAGTCAATAATGGAAGACGCTTGTTCTTTTTTTACTTTGCTTCCTGTACAGTGGGCAGATTTGATGATTCAGACCATGAATGTATCGCTGAAGAGCTCGTAAGGATGGGACAGGGGGCAATCGGCACAATGGGCGCACACGCGGCTTCAAATACCGGTACAAATGAACCGATTGGCATTGAACTTTTCAGACTTTTTACAAATCCTGATACAAATTTAACAATGGGTGAATGTTATTATATTGCCAAACACCGGTTTAGTGGTATATCCATCTATCTGATGCTTGGTGATCCAGCAACCAAGATAAGAAAGGTAAAACAGAATTTCAATATCCAAACCGTGCAGGATTCGGTAAGACCATTAGAGAAATTGAAAGTTCTTTCAGATAAAAAACCATATTACTTAACCGCTTATGTCAGAGATACTACACATATCAAGTGGATTGATCCCACGACGGTAAATAAAATTAGCAGCCATATAAGGCGTGCGGTCCGTAAAAGTGATAATGCTTCAGACACAATTGTTTTTGATTATAAAATAGAAGGTAAGGAAATTTACACTGGATACTGGACTATTGATACCGCCGGATTTTCTGTCCCCATTATTTCTACGACTCATTTACCGGTGATCAAATTGAGTGGTTATAAAAACCAAGCAAGCGGGACCCTTGATTCTGTTCGGGTTTGGGGGACGGCAATGCCTACCGTTGACCAGGAAGGTCCTGAAGTATTATTCTATGACGGTGCACGACAACTGAAAAACGGAGATTGGGTAGATAAAAATTTGACACTTACTGTCTACGTTGCTGATGAGAGCGGAATCAATCTTTTGAATTCCAAAGAGGATGCCCGGGGTTTCTTTTTGTATGTGGGTAAGGATAATGTCTTTAATCGCATTGATCTGCGGAATGAATTTATCTACAATCAGAATTCTTCTGCTGAAGGAGAGGTTAAGACCGTAATTACTTTTGAAAATCCTCAAGAATCGATAACCGTCTATGTGAGTGATAATTGTTTTAATCAAACTATTGAAAAGATTATGCTGAATACCAATGTCTATGGAAGCATTTCAATAGATAATATATTAATCTATCCCAACCCGGTAAAAAATTATAACGGTATGTGGGTTACATTTGTTCTGTCTCAGAGCGCAAAGGTAACGATAAAAATTTATACGATAGCCGGGAGATTGGTTAAGATTATACCAGATATTTCCTGTCACGCAGGCTATAATCAAAAATTCTGGGATGGGAAGGATGAATATGGAGATGATTTGAGTAATGGTGTATATCTTGTCTATATCCTTGCTGAAGGAAATTCAGGAACTGATAAAAAGGTTGAGAAGTTTATAATCGCTCGGTAGAATTTTATATCGAAAATAAAAGGGGCAGTTTTTCCCTGCCCCTTTTTTATTTTGTTGGTAAATTATCCACCGGTTTGGGGTGGTTTCAGATTTCTGGTATTTTCTTCAATTGCAAGTATCACCAGAATCATATCTGCGGCAGCAAGGAGACTGACAAAAGCAAAGGCACCATAGATAAGTATGAAAAATGCCATTCCAATACCGCCAAAGGCACCGAGTGCACCCAGACCACCATAGCCACCGTATCCACCATAACCCCTTCCCATCATACTGCTCATTGCTGCTCCACCAACCAGCATAACAATAAACGCAATCACGGTTAACACCGCAACAATCCAGGCGAGCACTTTGAAGATAACCGAAACGACTCGCAATGCTGTAAATTTTTTCTCCATTTGACCCCCTTTAACATTATAATGATATCTAAAAAAATATTCAAGTCAAGGTTATCCAGCTCTGTTTTCCGTCTCGGTGTTTTTCAAGTATTATTGACTTATTTTATTTTTTGTGTAAAATATTGAAGTTTTTGGGACATATCTTTAGAGGAGGTGCAATGCCGAAATATAAAATCGCCTGGTTACCAGGAGATGGAATTGGCAGGGATGTTCTGGAAGCGGCAAAGATTGTGCTTGATGAATTAGAACTTGATGCGGAATATATTTATGGTGATATTGGTTGGGAATTCTGGTGCAAAGAAGGTGACCCTTTACCACAGCGAACGATTGAATTACTAAAAAATGTAGATGCAGCAATGTTTGGTGCGATTACTTCCAAACCGACAAAACAGGCGGAGGCTGAATTAATCCCAGCATTAAAGGGAAAGGGGCTTGTTTATCGCTCTCCGATAGTCAGAATGCGGCAATTGTTTGACCTTTATATATGTTTGAGGCCCTGTAAGGCATATCCCGGGAATAACCTGAATTATAAAGAAGGTATTGATCTTGTGGTCTTCAGGGAAAACACCGAAGATTTGTATTCCGGTGTTGAATTTTATCCGGTCCCCGAAGAATTATCAAAATTACTGAACAATTTCTCTAAAAATTTTGAACCGTTCAAAAATTTGGGTGCCCAGGATTTAGCAATTTCCTGCAAAATCAATACGCGCAAAGGTTCCGAAAAAATTATCCGCGCCGCATTTGAATATGCCCGAAAAAATAAAAGAAAAAAGGTAACGGTTATTCATAAGGCAAATGTGGTACGGGCGAGTGATGGACTTTTTTTGGAGGTGGCACGGGATATTGCCAAAGAATATTCTGAAATTCAATTTGATGAGGCAAATGTTGATGCAATTATGATGTGGTTGTTGAAAAATCCTCAAAATTATGATGTGCTTGTGGCACCGAATCTTTATGGTGATATCGTTTCTGATTTGTGTGCGCAGATGGTTGGTGGTTTGGGATTCGGCTGTTCGGGAAATATTGGAGAAAGGCTTGCGGTTTTTGAACCTACCCATGGTTCAGCACCCAAGTATGCAGGAATGTATAAAGTGAATCCAATCGCTACCATCCTTGCCGCAAAGATGATGATTGAGTGGCTGGGTGAAAAGGAACTTGCTGGTAGGCTTGAAAATGCTGTTGCTGATGTGATTAGGGATGGTAAGGTGCGGACCTATGATATGGGTGGTAATGCTACAACGCTTGATATGGCGCGGGCAATAGCAGATAGATTATGACGATAATTGAAAAGATTTTTTCCCGTTCTGCAGAAAAGATAGTTAAATCTGAGGAATATGTCTGGGCAAAGATTGATCTCGTTGTCATGCGGGATTTTGGTGGTCCGAATGTAGTCCAGGAATTTAAAGAAAATTTTAATAATGCACCGGTTTTTGATAATAAAAAAGTAGCGATCACCTTTGACCTTCACATCCCGCCCCGTGATGAAAAGGTGGCAAGAAACCAGCAAATTTTGAGAAGTTTTGCCCGGGAAAAGGATTTGAGATTATTTGATGTCAATACCGGCGTCGGACAGCATATACTTCTGGAAAATGGTCTGGTAAAACCCTGGGATATTGTGATAGGTACCGATAGCCATATGAATCTGCTGGGTGCCATTGGTGCGGCAGGTTTTGGAATGGGCACGACAGATATCGCAGGTGCGCTTTATAAAGGAAAACTCTGGTTTAAGGTACCAAAGACAATAAAGATAGTGATTAATGGAGTCTTGAAATATCCCGTGACTGCAAAGGATGTAATATTGTATATAATTAAGAATTTGACAACGAGTGGGGCATTAAATAGGGCAATAGAATTCACCGGTGAGACGATAAAGATGATGAGTTTTGACGAGCGGATTACAATGACGAGTATGGTTACCGAGATGTCTGGTGATGTTGGATTTATTGAACCCGATGAGACCGTATTTGAGTTTTTAAGGACACATAATGTGGAAGGTGTTGAGCCAATAAGTGCCGATGCTAATTCAGAATACGAAAAAATATATGAGTTTGACATTACAAATTTGCGACCCCAGATTGCGTGTCCTCATTCTCCAGATAATGTTGTGGATGTTGTTAATGTGGCGGGGAGAAAGATTGACCAGGTTTTTATTGGTTCGTGTACCAATGGCAGGTTTGAAGATCTTAAAATTGCAGCAAGGATACTTGAAGGAAAAAAAGTTAACAATAATGTGCGATTGATTATCGTGCCTGCGACAATGGAAATCGCCCAGCAGGCAGAACAGGCAGGATTTTATAAAATATTTTTGAATAGTGGTGCAGTCGTTGTGAATCCGGGTTGTTCTTTGTGCACAACCGGGCATCCCGGAATTCTTGCGCCTGGCGAGGTGATGATTTCTACTTCTAATCGCAATTTTATCGGTAAACTGGGAAAGGATGGCGAAGTTTATCTTGCCTCAACGGCAACCGCAGCCGCCAGTGCGGTGCGCGGTGTGATAACCTCACCAATGGATTTGTGGAATTGAACTATGGAAAATGACAACCCTAAAATTATCAATTTAATTTTTCAGGGTAAGGCCTGGAAATTTGGTGATGATATTGATACCGACCAGATTTATCCCGGTAAATATCTACCTTTGACCGACAAATCTGAAATGGCGAAACATGCAATGGAAGGAACCGATAGGGGAGAGGATTTCTTAAAAAATGTTCAGCCGGGTGATATAATCATTGCAGGCAAGAATTTTGGTTGTGGGTCTTCAAGAGAGCATGCAGCCATAGCAATAAAGGGAGCAGGCATCAGTCTGGTCATTGCCGAGTCTTTCGCCCGGATTTTTCACCGCAACTGTATTAACACAGCATTACCTATCCTTGAATTGAGAGAGGCAAAAGAGATAAATGATGGTGATATCCTTCAGGTCAATTTTCTTACTGGGGAGATAAAGAATATTACACAGGATAAGGTATATAAGTCAGAGCCAATTTCTGATTTGGAAAAAAGTATAATCAATGCCGGTGGGTTATTGAAATATTTAAAATTAGAAGAAAAACGAGGTCAGTAAATGGATGATATTTATATAAAAAAGATATTTCCTGAAATAGAAGAAATAGCGGATACAGAATTAAAAGATGGTGTTGTTAAAGCCTGGCTTCTTGCAATTAAAAAAGGAAACTGGAGAGAGATTGAAAATATTCCTTTTACCCTTTTAATTGTGACGAAAAAGACTCTTATTGAGCACACCCATTCCGTAACAAATATGGCGATGGCAGTTGCTAAAACACGTAAAGACCTCAATTACGATTTTGTTGTTGCCGGTGCCCTTGTCCATGATATAGGGAAATTGCTTGAATATGAATATAAGGATGGCAAATTTATAAAGAGTAATTATGGAAGACTTGTGCGCCATCCAGTATCAGGCTATCAAATTGTGCTTGAGGCAGGCCTGCCCCTGGAGATTGCCCATATTGTTGCTGCCCATTCCGAAGAAGGGGATAAGGTGAAACGCTCACCTGAGGCAATCCTGATTCATCATTGCGATTTTATTGATTTTGACATAGAGAAGTCAAAGTCTCCGATTGATTTATAGACTTGAAATATATTGACAGGCTTTAAAATTTGGATATAATGTGTTATGATTTTCAAAAAAGTAACACCAAGGAGATGCTATGTCTGATGCAGTTAGATTCGGGGTGTCAATGAATCGGAAATTGCTCGTTGATTTTGATCAGCTGATAAAGGAGAAAGGTTATAGAAATCGGTCTGAAGCAATAAGAAAATTGATAAGGGAAAAACTTGTCCATAAGGAATGGGAATCATCAAAAGAGGAGATTGTGGCAACGATTACGATGGTCTATAGTCATGAGGTCAGGGAACTTACCGAGCGCCTGACCGAGATGCAGCATAAATATTATAAACAGATTATCTCCACAATGCATATCCACCTTGACGAGCATAATTGTCTGGAAATTCTTGCGATAAAAGGCAAGGCAGATGAGGTAAAAACTATTGCGGATAGGCTTTTAAGCACTAAAGGGGTAAAACACGGACAAATAACCACAACCAGTACCGGGAAGAGGCTGGCATAGAGAATGAGAAGAAAAGTTATTGTGATAAAAGATAAAAGTTTTTATATATTGGTGTTACTTTTTTAAAATTAGTGCTACTGAAAAAAAGGGGGTAAACAAAAATGAATAGAATAAGCACTAAAATTATAATTATTGGAATGCTAACTATATCTATAACATTTGGTGCGCGACCATTTGGTACTGATGATGCAGGAACAGTCTCTGGGGGTTCTTATGAACTGGAACTTGGTTATGATGTGTGGAAAGAGACTGGCAGTATTGGTTTGGGATTTAAACACGGATTGACTGAAAAGATGGACATCGGAATTGGCTTTGGGTTCAATCTTGTTTCTGAACCAAAAAATTCTTTTACTCTGGCAGAACTCGTGCTCAAATATGCGTTACTTCCAGATTTGTTTGCGACCTCTTTTACTGCTGAAGTTGGGTATTCTAATTATACTCTGAATGGAATCTTGACCCGTGGTTTTGGTCCCATTGAATTTGATGCCAATCTCGGCTATACAACGGGTGATTCAAGCATAACCTATGCCGGAGCATTGCTTTACAGTGCAGGAAATTTTGTCTTTGGTGTTGAAATTCTTGGTGACAAAGAAACGCAGAACTGGTTGGTAGGTGGGAGATATGGAATAAGAGATGGATTGATGGTGGATGCAGGGTTTTCAAGCGATTTTGAAATAGCAGAAAAGATTGCGACCATTGGGTTGCATTATGAATTTTAGTATGCGCAAAAAATTTTTGCAGTGCTAAAGCCTTGCCCTACAATGAAAGTACAAATCCATTCGTAGGGCAAAAATTAAATGAAAGGAGAAAAAATGGTACCGATTAGGACAAAATTATTGATTATCGCTGGGTTTTGTTTGATTCTTCCATTATATGCCCATTTCCAGATGATAGTTCCCAGTGCCAATATCGTTGCAGAACAGAAATCAGCAGATATCAATCTAAAATTGATCTTCTGCCATCCATTTGAGCAACAGATGCTCAATATGGTAAAACCGGCTAAATTCGGGGTTATTATTGGGGGCGAAAAAAGAGAAGATCTTTTGGCAAACATTTCCGAGAAAAAAATTGAAGGTTTTTCTACCTGGATTGCAAATTATAAACTGAAACAACCTGGTGATTATGTCTTCTTTGTTGAGCCTGCACCATACTGGGAGCCTGCTGAGGAAAAGTTTATTGTTCATTATACAAAGACTATAGTAAACGGATTTGGAATGGAAGAGGGCTGGGATGCAGAGGTTGGGTTTGAGACAGAAATCATACCATTGACCCGTCCTTACGGATTATATACCGGTAATGTCTTTTGTGGTCTTGTTAAGGTCAATGGTAAACCCGCACCTTTTACTGATGTTGAGGTTGAATACTACAATATAGATAAAAAATATACCGCGCCTGCAGAATCTTATATTACCCAGGTATTGAAGACCGATGCTCAGGGGGTATTTGTTTATGCAATGCCCAAACCGGGCTGGTGGGGATTTGCGGCATTGAGTGAAAGGGAAACAAAGATGCTCAACAAACAGGATAAAAAAGAATATCCAGTGGAGATAGGGGCAGTTATCTGGGTCTATGTTGAAGATATGAAATAGGATTTTATCATGCATATCGCAGAAGGAGTTCTTTCCGCACCGGTCTTGATTGGAGGAGCAGCGATTACTACTACAGGCACTGCAGTGGGCTTAAAAAGAATTGAATATCAGGATATGCCTAAGATTGCAGTCCTTTCTTCTGCTTTTTTTGTTGCCTCACTCATCCATGTCCCGGTAGGACCGACCAGTGCCCATTTAATCCTTAATGGACTTGCAGGAATAATACTGGGCTGGGCTTCATTCCCAGCCCTTCTCCTTGCTTTGTTTTTGCAGGCAATACTCTTCCAGTTTGGTGGATTGGCGACCCTCGGGGTGAATACCGCTACTATGGCATCTTCTGCAATCCTCTGCTTTCTGCTCTTTAAGTTTTTAATTAAGGTTCAAAACCGGTTCTGGAATTTTATCGGTGGGTTTCTTGTGGGATTATTGAGTGTTCTTTTTGCAGGTATTCTCGTTGCTGTATCCCTCTCTTTGAGTGGTGAAGTATTCACTCCCGTGGCAAGGATGATTGTAATCGTTCATATCCCGGTTATGATTATTGAAGGTATCCTAACAGGATTTGTGATTTTGTTTTTGAAAAAGGTTAAACCCGAGTTACTTGAATAACAAAAATTGTCCATTTTAAAATGGATGCTACAAAATTATTTTAAACAAAGGAGAAAAAATGAAAATAAAGATTTTTATCATTTTAATTTTTCTGCCCGGCATTTTTTACGCGCATAAGATTAATATCTTTGCGACAGTGGAAGGAAATAAGATTTATACGCAATCTTATGCCAGTGATGGTGGTAAGATTAAGGGCGGAGATATTGAAGTTTACGATAAATCTGGTAATAAGCTAATCACGGGCAAGACCGATTCCCTCGGCGAATTTTCATTTGTTATTCCTAAAAAAGATGACTTAAGGATTGTGGTGATAGGTGGTATGGGGCATCGTGCTGAGACCATAGTGAGTGTGGATGAATTGCCGGAGATAAAGAAAGAGGTGGTAATAAAACAGGAAAAAAAGGAGGGTGTTAAGGAAGCTCCTAAGGTAGAGGTTCAGACAGTTGATACAATTGTTCTAAAGAGAATAGTAGAAGACGCCTTAGATGCGAAGCTCCATCCGCTGATAAGGATGTTCGCTGAACAGAGAAAAGAAGGTGTACATATCACTGAGGTTATAGGCGGAATCGGTTATATCATCGGTATTATCGGCATTATTGCATTTTTTATGAAGCGAAAGAACAATGTTTAACGAGTACATAAGGGGTAATTCTATAATTCATAGATTTGACCCGCGTATGAAGATTGTTTATGCCTTTATATTTTCGGTCGTTATTGCCCTGCAGAAAGAATTGATTCCTTCATTAATAGGGCTTTTAATCAGTATTGCTTTGATTATCATTGCAAGGATAAGATTCAGTGAGATAATAAATAGATTGCTGATTGTTGATAAATTTATTCTACTCCTCTGGCTCGTGCTTCCATTAACCTATCCAGGTAAACCATTACTGGAAATAATTGGTTTAAGAATTACTGAACAAGGTCTTTTATTTACATTATTATTGACCATAAAGGCAAATGCAATAATATTGATTCTTATCAGTCTTATAGCGACATCAAGCATATTTGATATTGTCCACAGTCTGCTCCATCTTAAAATACCAGAAAAACTGGTCTTTTTGTTTTTTCTAATATACCGGTATCTCTGGGTTCTTTATGATGAATATGAAAAGATTATGCGGGCAGCGAAGGCAAGAGGCTTTAAATTGAAGAATTCTATCCAGACTTACAAGACGATTGCTTATATTGTGGGAAGTCTTCTTGTTAAAAGTTATAACCGGGCAGAAAATCTATACCGGGCAATGGTGTGCCGGGGATTTTGCGGTAAATTCTGGCTCATAGACCACTTTAAATTAAGACGCGCAGACCTTCTTATTGCTATATTATTGACCATCTGCAACATTGTGATTATAATAGCCGGATGGAAGATAAATATCTAATAAAATTGACAGGCATCACCTTTGGATATGACGGTAAACCGTTACTCTTTGATTCATTGAATTTTTCTCTTTCTGAAGGTGAGCGTGTTGGTATAATCGGTCCGAATGGTTGCGGAAAGACTACTTTGTTTAATATAATAATGGGGTTTGTTAGACCTGCGCGTGGTTTGATTGAGATTGATGGCAGATTGATAAAGGAAGAAAAAGATTTTCAAAAGGTGCGCGAGATGATCGGATTTTTGTTTCAGAATTCTGACGACCAGCTATTTTGTCCGAGTGTCAGGGAAGAGGTGGCATTTGGTCCTCTTAACTTCAGATTACCTAAAGATGAGGTTGAAAAAAGGGTAAGGGATTCCCTTCAACTCGTTGGTTTGCAGGGATTTGAAGAGCGAACACCTTATAGTCTCTCCGAGGGGGAAAAAAAGAGACTTGCGTTTGCCACGGTTCTGGCTATGAAACCAAAAATTATACTTCTTGATGAACCGACGAACGGGATTGATGAGAATGGTGTAATAAATATTGAAAGAATTTTGAGGAACAGTGATCATACTTATGTTGTGATTTCGCAAGATATAAATTTTCTAAGAAGGACAACACACATAATATACACAATTGAGCAGGGACAAATGAGAGAGTTTAACCTTCGTTAGTAATGATTTCTATAAACAAATCAACGATTTTGCCATCAAGCTGGGTGTCTTTTACTGTAATCAATTCTTTGATTGCATTGTCTTTTGACTTTGCCTTGCGATACGGTCTTTCAGAAATCATCGCATCAAAGGTATCCGCAACGGCGATTATTCTTGCGAGCAATGGGATCTTATCCCGATCCAACCCTTCCGGATAACCTTTACCATCAACTCTTTCGTGATGGGCATAAATAATATCAAGGATAGGTTTAAATTCGCTGACGGTGCTTAGTATTTTTTTCCCGAGTATTGGATGATTAATGATATATCTTCTTTCATTTTCTGAAAGTTTTCCTTTTTTATTCAGTATGCCGTCCGGGATACCTATTTTACCAATATCGTGTAAAAGGCACGCCTGCTTTAATATCTCTTTATCCGATTCAGACAGGTTTAATTCTTCGGCAATTTTAAGGGCATAATCGAGGACACGCAGTGAATGTCCTGCAGTATACTCATCCTTGGCATCAAGTGTTTTTGCAATCAACTGTACAAATTCAATAAAGTTTTTGTTGGATTTAGCAATCAACTTTTCTATTTCTTCTTTTGATTTATTCAAACTTGCAAAAACAAGTGAATATTGTGAAAGAAATGTCCAGGCAAAAGTCAACATTATTATAAAAATGCCAAATATAAATGGGTCCCTTATTTGTAGTAAAATTGCCCGGTTAAGGAATGTTCCAATGATATCAATCAATCCTAATATGACAGCAGAAATTATACCAAAGATCATCGGTCGAATATCAAGCAGTTTAGGTTTATTCTTTTGGTAATATTTTATCATATCAATAAATATATAACCTGCCCATATTGCAAGCAGGAGGCATAGAAGATAAGTAAGATTTGATTTTAACGGTCTGAGAGCGCCTGAAAAATATGTAAACTCATTTTTAACAAATAAATCAGTGGAGAGTGTTGTAATAATTAATATAATAGAAAAAATTCCAGTAATCCAACAAAAAATCTTTGTGTAACCTTTGTTAATTGTATTATAGACAAACTGAGGAAAGATAAAAAAATAGGCAAAGATGGAGGCGAACATAATCTTATTCCATAAGATCGTTGCTTTATTAGGGGGATCTAAAATATCCATATGATAACTGGAAATTAAAAATCCTGCGCCAAACAGAAAGAAAAATCCTGCAAAAAGGAATTTTTTATCAAACTGGTTTTTAAAATAAAGATATAATAAGCCTAAAGACAATAAAAAGACTGTGCAGAAGAAACTAAAAGTCAATTGGGCAATTACCATATAATGTTGTTATTTTATATATTTTTTTGCCTTTGTCAACACCGCAAAACTTGACTTATAGTTTTTTTTTGGTTAAATTCTTATGTGTTGATATTATTATTGATTATTAATACCTGTGATTTTAGGGGATTATGGATTCCCAGATGGTCAATAGGGGATCAGCAAAACATATTCAAAATTATTGACAATAAATTCAATCATATATTTTTACAGATATTTGGAAATGGAGAGGCATATTATCAATCAGAGATTGCACCGGTAAGAATTAATGATGACCGCTGGCTGAAGGAATTCCTTCAGCTTGCACATTCAAAGGGTTTAAAGGTCTCTGCCTGGATTAATGTTTTTTATTCCTGGGGTTATGGTGTAAAAACAGAAAATATTCGACATCCTATTAATTTCGCATCTGATTGGTATGTCCTTGATAAAAATCAGAGATCTATCTATGATTATCAGATTGATGAACTCAAGAGATTAGGCATAGAAGGATATTATCTTACACCCGCAAATCCAAGCGTGAGAATTTATTTATTGAATATAATTGAAGAGATACTTAACAAATTTGATTTCGACGGTATTCATCTTGATTACATAAGATATCCTAATGAGCATTTTGTATATGATATACACCTGCGGACGAAGTTTCAAAGAAGGTATTTTTATGACCCATTAGAACTTAATAGCGATTCGCTGAAAATAAGAATTGGTGTGAGAGGTAACGACGATTTAAATAGCATCTGGTGGCAATTTATCAATGATGACCTTACGGAATTTTTGATTCAGGTCCAAAAAAAAATAAAATCTAAAATACCTGATTGTTTGCTCTCGGCTGCAGTTAAACCTGATTATGTAATTGCCAGAAACGAATTCTATCAAGACTGGCTTACCTGGGTCAACTATGATTACATAGATTTTGTTTGTCTTATGGCATATTCAAATAATATTGAAGGGATAATAGATAAGACGATTCGTAGTGTAAAAGACCACAAAAAAATTATGATTGGACTTGGAGTTTATAATCAAAGACCAGAAATAATAAAAAAGCAGATTGATATAATAAAGAAAACGCAATTAGGTGGTTTTGTATATTTTTCTTATCCCCATTTGAAAGAAAATAGAAGGTATTTAGAATTTATCGATTAAAGTAGATTTATTTATTTTTTTATTTATCCCATATTTTCTTATTTTACGAAAAAGGGTTGAGCGGTTTATTCCCATCAATCGCGCAGCTTCCGACATACGCCAGTTTACCGTATTTAATATTGTAATAATATATTTCTGCTCCGCCTTCGTCTTTATCTCTTTGATATTTGGAATGCTCTCCATATTAATTGCTCCTTTTTTCATGTTTAAATTTCTCCTTGGGAAGATAAATAAAGGGCGGAAGTGCTCAAGTTTTTCTACAAACCCCTCTCCACTTGCCGCCCTTTTTTACTCTACCCCAGATTTATATATGCAAAATTCGTGCCCGTCTATATTCTTTTGAAATTTATTTAAAAGGTTTGAAATTTCAGAAGTTTTTAAGATTAAAGAGATTATAACAGACCCTACCATCCTAAAATATGTTGCATATTTGCAACAATATTATTGTGTAATATATAAAAATACATTTAAAAAATATTTGGAATGCATTAAAATTCAGCAGAAAATGATGATATTGTCAATATAATGAAATGTTGCATATTTGCAACAGTGTTTGTGTAGTTTTGCAACAATATATTACTTCATGCAGGGTTGACTTTTGGATGGTTTTTATTATAATTCTACATGCGTATGTTAATCTTAAGTTGCAGGGATGCATTCCAAAAAGAAGTTGGTGATGTAAAAGCACTGATGGAAGAAGTAGAAAAATATAAAAAGCGACACAAAAGTTATGATATAAAACTTGTTTTTTTTGATGAAGAAAACACCTTCAATGTCAACCCCGTAAATAGAAAACCAAAACTCATAAGGGTATTTATAAATCAGGTAGAAGAAAAATGGGGAGATATACAGTCGGTTTTGATCATTGGAGGGGATAGAATCGTTCCGTTCTATCGTTTGCCGAATCCTTGTGACGATGATGATGCGATTGTTTTATCTGATAATCCTTATGCTTCAAGAGACGATGATTTTTTAATTCCAGAAAGGGTATGTGCAAGGATACCGGATAATAACAGAATAGATTTTATAATAAAGCAACTGAATAAATCATTCACTAAATATAGTAAATCATTTGGTATTAGTACCGAGGTTTGGAAGGAGGCATCAAAGAATGTTTATAAACAGATAGGCGATGTTAAAGAATTAAAGATTTCACCACCCACGACATTTGAAAATTTCAACTCGGCATGGCTTAAGAATAAGTTGTTTTTATATTTCAATTTACATGGTAGCGCAGTATCAGAAAACTGGTATGGACAGGGGGGAGGTGAATACCCTGTTGCTTTAAGACCCTCCAATGTTATCGACGCTTCAGGCTTTGTTGCATCCGAGGCTTGCTACGGTGCTTATATAATAAATAAAACGGAGCAGAATTCCTTGTCGTTAAAATTTTTGGACCAGAATAATATAATTGGATTTTGTGGATCAACGACGATTGCGTATGGTCCTCCAATACCACCATCAAGTGAAGCGGATCTCCTTGTGAAATATCTTTTTGAATATTTGAAACAGGGATTAACAGTGGGTGAGGCATTTAAAAATGCCAAGATTGATTTCGCTCGTAAGATGATAAGGCGCCATGGATTTCTTGATGATGACGACCAGAAGACCCTACTTCAATTTGTGCTTTATGGTGATCCACTGTTAAAATTATTTTAATGAACGAATGTTCAGGGGAGTAAAATGATTGATAAAAAAATAATAGAAAAAATAAAAAGGGAGGTTGAGAAGCAATTCCCGGAGTTTAAGGGTGTTAGACCAAAGGTCGCTGAGAAAAAAATTCTACCGCAGAAAGAAGTTTATAAAAAACTTTCTCTTGAGGTCTCGGAGGATACACGAACTGTATTCAGTTTCAGATTTGTTAAAAAAGTTAGAATGTCAGATAATATCAGGATGAATAAAATTCTGGTTGTCACCACAGATAAATTTGGGCAGATTATAAAAATCAGTCAATCAAAATAATGAGGAAAGGAGATTTATGGTTGAGGTTCTTATAATCATTTTAGTTCTTTCTTTCGTTTCACTCATCTTTTCTATAATTCATAAATTCATGCCCATAAACATTTTTCAGGTGATTGTGATTTTACTTACTATCTACCTTTTGATTCGTGTGCGGGTAAAAATATCGCGGGCTGAAAAAGAGAAATTACGGGCAAAGATTGAGGAGTTAGAAAAGAAAATTGAGAGTTTGAGTAAAAAAGAAATTTAGTTTTTTACCAGGTTGCTTTTCTAACCCCGGGAAGTTCTCCCTGAAGTGCGAGTTCTCGGAAACAAATACGGCATAATCCAAATTTCCGATAATATCCTCGGGGTCTTCCACACCGTTGACAACGGTTATATTTTCGGGTGGAAAACTTTGGCGGTCTTTTTGCCTTTATAACCAAACATAATTTTGCCAATTAACCTCCTTTTTTATTTTTTTCTCTCAAAAGGCATACCCAGGCCTTCAAGCAATGCCAGGGCATCTTCATCTTTTTGTGCTGAAGTTACAATGGCGATATCCATACCAAAGACTTTTTTAACTTTATCATATTCAATCTCGGGGAATATAGTTTGCTCAGTCAGACCGAGGTTATAAGAACCACGACCATCAAATGAATCTCTTTTGAACCCCTTGAAATCTCTTATCCTGGGTGCAGCAAAATTGATAAATCGATCAAAGAATTCATACATCCTGTTACCCCTTAAAGTCACTTTTAACCCAATCGCCATACCCTTACGAATTTTAAAATTAGAGATAGGCCTTTTTGCCCGAGTATAGGCAGGTGCCTGCCCGGTTATCTTTGCGAGATCCTCTTTTATTATTTCAAGGATTTTTGGATCAGCAACTGCCTCACCAACACCAGTATTAATAACTATTTTTCTTAGTCGGGGTACTTGATAAATATTTTTATATCCTAATTTTTTTAATAATGCATTTCTTAATGTTTCTTCATAAAAAATCTTGAGCCGTGGTTTATAACTTTTTTTCATTCTATTATCTCCCCACATTCTTTGCAAATTCTAACCCTTCTTTTTTCAATCTTTTCTCGCCTGATTTTGGTTTTTTTGCCACATTTTGGACAGATGAGGACAAGATTTGAAATATGAATTGGTGCGGGTTTTGTGATTATACCAGACGGTTGAGTCTGAGAGCGTGCGCGCTGGTGCTTCTTTACAAGATTTACGCCTTCAACTATTGCCTTGCCTTTTTCACGGTCAACCTCGAGAACCCTACCCCTTCTACCTTTTTCTTCGCCCAAAATGACCTCAACCAGGTCATTCTTCTTTATATCAAATTTTAATTTTTTTATTTCTTTCATACGACTTCACTCGCTAAAGAAAGTATTTTTGTAAATCCTTTTTCTCTTAATTCGCGCGCGACCGGTCCGAATACCCTTGTGCCTTTTGGCTCTTTTTGTTCATTGATTAAGACACAGGCATTGTCATCAAACCTTACATATGAACCATCCGGACGTCTGATTTCCTTCCTTGTTCGGACAATGACCGCCTTAGCCTTATCACCTTTTTTTATCGGTGCATGGGGCAAGGCATCCTTTATTGTAACATTAATAATATCACCGACATAGGCATAACGCCTTCCCGAACTACCAGTAACATGCATACACATTGCCACCCGTGCACCTGTATTATCACATACCTTTAATCTTGAATAGATTTGAATCACCTGAACCTCACTATCGTTTGAACAATTGTTAAATTCAACATTTTTATTTTATTTTCTTTAACACCCGCCATCTCTTTAGTTTAGATAGGGGGCGTGTCTCTTCAATTAACACCTTATCACCAACTTTATATTCACTCTTTTCATCATGGGCATAAACCTTTGTCACCTTTTTAATATATTTTTTGTACAGGGGATGTTTGACGAATCTCTGAAACGCCACAATAACCGTTTTCTTCATTTTATCGCTTATCACAACACCAATCTTGGTTTTACGCATTATTCTCCTTTCTTTGATTTAGGCTTGATTTGGGTTTGTTTCGCCTGTATTAATTTCCTTTTACCCAACTCATCTTCGCGTAGTATGGTTCTTATCCTGGCAATATCTCTTCTAACGATTCGTAATCTTAAGGGGTTGGGCAGTTGCTGAGATGCGTGGCGCATTCGGAGATTGAATAATTCACGGTACAAACCATTGAGCATGTCAATCAATTCTTCTCTTGATTTTTCTCTGAGTTCATAAACCTTCATATTTTATCCCTTCTTCTCTTTTAACAAATTTAGTCTTGATTGGTAATTTGCTGGCAGCAACACGGAACAACTCTTTTGCTTCTTCGTCAGAAACCCCTTCAATTTCAAAAATAATCCTACCGGGTTTAACAACACTGACCCAGAATTCCGGTGCTCCTTTTCCTTTTCCCATCCTTGTCTCGGCGGGTTTTTTAGTAACTGGTTTATCAGGGAATATTCTAATCCAGACCTTGGCGCCTTTTTTCATACTGTGGGTAATGGCAACCCTTGCCGCTTCTATTTGGCGGGCAGTGATCCATGCCGGTTCAAGTGCCATAAGTCCGAATTCACCAAAGGCAATTGTGCTACCACTTGTTGCCTTTCCTTTTCTTCTACCTCTTTGTTGTTTACGGTATTTAACCTTTTTCGGTTCTAACATTATTGCACATCTCCTCTATATATCCAGACCTTTACGCCAACTGTGCCATAGATTGTGAATGCTGTAGCACGAGCAAAGTCGATATCGGCTTTAATAGTTTGTAGAGGCACACGACCTTCACGATACCATTCGCTACGAGCAATCTCTGCACCACCAAGTCTACCACCACAAGCTACCTTGATTCCCTTTGCGCCAATTTTCATCGCTGAGATTACCGACCTTTTCATAGCCCGGCGATGGGAAATTCTTTGTTCAATCTGACGGGCTATATTCTGGGCAACGAGATTGGCGTCGAGCTCCGGGATCCTCACTTCTTCTATGTTTATTGAAACTTCACTTTTTATAAGACTTTTAATTTCTTCATGAAGTTTTTTAATTTCTTCACCACCCTTGCCAATGATTTTACCGGGCTGGGCAGTGTAGATAGTTATAATCACTTTGTTTGATACACGTTTTATAACGATATTGGAGACCATGCAATCGGCGAGACGTTTATTTAAATAGCGACGGATATTAAAATCTTCTACAACCAATTTTGCATATGAGGTTTCATCAAACCATTTTGATTTCCAATCTTTTGTTACACCAAGCCGGAAGCCTATAGGATGTGTTTTTTGACCCATTACTCTCCTTTCTTTGATTGTATTGGTTTGTAAGAATCAACGATGATAGTAATGTGACAGGTTGGTCTTTTAATTATTGCTGGGCTACCTCTAAAACCGGGGCGCAGACGTTTAAATCGTGGTCCTTCATTGACAATGGCTTCTTTTACATAGAGGTCTTTGTCTTCAACCCTTACTGCTCCGACCTTATTCTTTAAATTTGCGACCGCAGAATCAAGTGTTTTCAAAATCGGGATTTTTGTTCGGGAATGATAAATTGCCAAGATTGCCCTTGCCTGGGGAATTCCTTTACCTTTAATTTCTTTTAGAATTTTCCTTACCTTTAAAGGGGATGCCCTTTCGTATCTTTTTACGGCGCGTGCTATCATTTTTCAGACTCTCTTTCTTTTTCGGCTTTTCTTGTTCCGGAATGGGCACGGAAAGTTCTCGTGGGCGCAAATTCGCCGAGTTTATGCCCAACCATTCTTTCGGTAATATAAACTGGAATAAACCGATTGCCGTTATGAACCGCAATTGTAAAGCCAACAAATTCGGGTGGAATGGTAGAATTTCTTGCCCAGGTTTTAATCACTTTCTTCTCTTTGGTCTCAATAAGACGAGTTATTTTTTTAAGAAGTTTTTGATCTATAAAAGGACCTTTTTTCAACGAACGAGACATTACTTTCTCCTTTTTACAATAAATTTATCTGAAGCCTTTTTCCCTTTTCTTGTTTTCTTGCCTTTGGTCAACCATCCCCAGGGCGATGTTGGATGACGGCCGCCGTGCGCCCTTCCCTCGCCACCCCCTAATGGGTGGTCAATCGGATTCATTGCCACACCGCGTACATAGGGTCGAATACCCATATGTCTGGTTCTACCTGCTTTACCAATTGAGACACTCGAATGTAATGCGTTTGATACCTTACCGATTGTTGCCCGACAGCGTAAATCGATTAATCTTACTTCTCCGGATGGTAACTTAATGTGGGCATACTTTCCTTCCTTTGCCATAATCTGACACGAAAGTCCAGCGCTACGCACAAGTTCGCCGCCTTTCTTTGGCGAAATTTCAACATTGTGGATTTCAACTCCTAATGGGATATTGCTCAATGGCAAACAGTTTCCAATCTTTATTGGAACATCCTCTCCCGAAATTACTGTTTCACCAACATTTAATCCTTCCGGGCAGATTATATATCTTTTTTCTCCGTCTTTATATGTAAGCAGGGCGATGAATGCACTCCGATTGGGGTCATATTCAATTGCACTTACTACAGCAGGAATGTTATCTTTGTCTCTTTTGAAATCAACGATCCTTATTTTTTTATGGTGTCCACCACCCCGATGACGTGCAGTTATTCTACCCAGGTTGTTTCTACCGCCTGTTTTCTTTTCCGATATAACAAGTTTCTTTTCCGGTTCTGTTTTTGTGATTGGGGGGACATTAACGGTATAAAAACGGCGACCCGGTGTTAAAGGACGATATGCTTTTATACCCATCATACACCTTCTACTATTTCAATCTTCTGCCCCGGTTTAATCCAGACCGAAGCTTTTTTATAACCGGGACGATAACCCTCGGACCGTCCGAGCCTGCGCATCTTTCCACGGAAATTTGCAGTATGGACTTCAATGACATTTACACTAAATAATTTTTCAATAGATTCTTTAATCATTTGTTTGGTTGCCTTCTTCGATACTAAAAATTGATAACAATTTAATTCTCTAAGACGGTCTGCCTTTTCGGTTATTATTGGTCTGATAATTATTTGTTCTGGTCGCATCTTTTCTCCAATTCAGATAAGCCATTTTTTGTGAACAGTATATAGTCAGCCCAAAGAACATCATAACAATTTAAATCGACCGAACGTTTTAAATTTATTCCGGGAATATTTCTTGCTGAAAGCAGGAGATTTTTGCTGATTTTATCCGGGCTGATGAGAATTTTTGCACCACTTAGTTTGATTTTCTTTAATAATTCGTTTACTGTTTTGGTGCTCGGCTTTTCAATGTTCATATCTTCAATTACGCGTATTCTTTCTTCCTGGGCAGCAACACTAAGGGCAGAAAGGAGTGCCTTGGTCTTTTTCTGTTTCGGCATTGTTTTAAAATAGTCTCTGGGTTTAGGACCGAATACAACTCCTCCCTTACGCCAGATTGGAGAACGGATACTTCCGTGCCTTGCCAGACCCGTGCCTTTCTGCCGCCATGGTTTTTTACCACCACCCCGTACTTCAGCGCGTGTCTTTGTCTTGGCTGTTCCGCGCCGCTGGTTATTCAATATGATTGTAATTGCTTCCCATAATAAAGTTTTATTGACCTGGGCACCGAAGACCTTTTTGGGTAATTCTATCTTTCCGATTTCTTCACCACTTTGATTAAACAATTTGGTATCCATAACTATTCTTCCTTGGTCAATAATAATAAACCATTTTTGGGACCCGGCACTGCTCCGTGCAAATAAATTATGTTATTTTCAATCTTTACAATCTTGAGATTTTTTATTGAAACTCGTTCATTGCCATAATGCCCGGGCATCGTCTTTCCTTTAAGTATCCTGCCGGGATCAGAGTGTCCATGTCCAGCAGAGCCGATCCTTCTATGCGACATTGAACCATGGGATGCGGGACCACCCTTCCAACCCCATCTTTTCATTCCGCCGGCAAAGCCACGACCTTTCGTAAAGCCGGTCACTTTTATTTTATCGCCAACTGAAAAAATTTGGGTATTAATTATATCACCGGGTTTATATTTCTCAATGTTCTTTGTTCTAATCTCCGCAAGCCATTTTGCTGATTTTAAATTTGCTTTTTTCAAATGTCCAGAAAGCGGTTTGTTTACTTTCTTTTTAGTCCCAAATGCAATCTGTATTGCTTTATAGCCATCTTTCTTTTCGTCTTTCACCTGAACGACCGGGCATGGTCCTGCCTCAACTTTGGTGACGGCTAAAAGTTTACCATCCTCGGTAAAAACCTGAGACATTCCTATTTTTTTGCCAATCAGTCCTATCATATTGCCTTTACCTCAACATAAACTCCCGCCGGAATCTCAAGTTTGTTAAGTGCATCAATGATATCCGGAGTCACATCGTTTAATTCAATCAGCCGTTTGTGCACCCTTAATTCAAACTGTTCTCTTGACTTTTTATCAACATGCGGCGACCTAAGCACGGTGTATAGCGAACGTTCCGTAGGCAGAGGAATTGGACCTGCTATCTTTATGCCAAACCTTTTCACCGTCTCCACAATGGATTTCACCGACTGGTCGAGTATTCTATGATCATAAGATTTTAATCGTATTCTTAATTTATTCATTATTCAACCTTATTCAATTATTTGGGTTACTACACCGGCACCGACCGTCTTACCGCCCTCACGAATCGCAAAACGCAACCCCTGCTCAATCGCCACTGGCGAAATCAACTCCACCTCTAAATTAGCATTATCCCCAGGCATCACCATCTCCACACCCTCAGGCAACTTAACCACACCCGTCACATCCGTCGTCCGCATATAAAACTGCGGCCTGTAACCATTGAAAAACGGCGTATGCCGACCACCCTCCTCTTTCTTCAACACATAAACCTCAGCCTTAAAACGATGATGCGGATTGATCGAACCCGGCTTGCTCACCACCATCCCACGATAAACCTCATCC
>CBFGJP010000026.1:17600-27256 GCA_965649105.1 Caldifarciminota bacterium | reverse complement strand
TAAAGAGAATGACTACTAATTCAAACCTGCAATTCCCTTATTATTCGCCTGCGAATCTTAATTTATTTTGGGTAAGATCTTATTTTGATGAAAGACGTAGGGACATTTATCTTTCTGTGGAGTTCATCCTGGAAATGCCTATTTTTTGGCCGCATTTGTGATGTTACAGTCTTCTTAAAGAACCTGGCAGATAAAATCTTTTTCAAACTGTTGGAGAACCATTCTCTTGATTTGCATAAGAACCTTTCGCAAATTCATCTTTGTGATGAGCAAATGATAGAAAACTCTATAGGGCTTAAAAATGATGAACCAGTTATGCGTGGCTTCTTTGAAACACTTATGGGTAATTGTAAGGTTGCAGCAGAGGCAACCGGTAATTGGTATTGGCTGGAATCTCATGGTCTTTCACTACTAAAAAATATGAGCCAACTTATTCTTTTTTATGTGTTCCATCTTTAAATAGATATCTTTTTGCAAAGAGGATCTACCTCTCACACCTTTTACATTCATCCTTTATATAGTAGGCATTAACCCGACGGGGATTACAATCAAAACAGGGGTTGTTATGTAAATAGCAATTCTTCCTTATAGTATATAGTATAAATTCCCATTCAGTATAATAAGATGAATGAGAATAACTTTTGGCGACGTCCAGTTCTGGATTATCAGTGGAATATAAAACAGATATTATTGATGCTGGTCTTCGTCTCTCGGTTTGATAAAAAAGATTTACTTTATCGGTCCGAGTTCGGTGATTGTCTTTATGAAGTTATTTATTACCTCCTGAAATCTCGCACCCTCCCCTGCCGAAATCCATTCCAGTTTAAGACGTCTATCATCCACCCCCATTTCTTTCAAAAGTAGTTTTAATGCATTATATCTCCGCATTGCTTTGTAATTACCTGAAATATAATGGCAGTCACCAGGATGACAACCGGTGATCAAAACGCCATCCACTCCTTTCTCAAATGCAGACAATATAAAATCAGGTTCAATCCGTCCTGAGCACATTGTTCTAATTATCCGGAAATTAGAATTCATCTGAAGACGCGAGACACCCGCGAGGTCCGCACCTGCATAGGAACACCAGTTACAGCAGAAGACGAGTATTTTTGGTTTAAAATCAAGCATTGTAACCCCAATTTGAGTTTGGTGGATATTGGTTTAGGTTTAGAAATGGGATAGGATATGGTTCGTAGGTTTTATTAACAAAACAATTTACTAAACCCACTGCCAAAATCAAATCCTGTTTTCCAACCCAAACCTTTGACCCATCTTTGACTGTTTGCTTGGAATTTAGCATTTCGAATATAGAATTCTTAATCATAATGCTTCCACCATTGCCATTATCTGCTCTTTTGTAAATCCATACTGGGTCATAGCTCCAGAAGGACAGGATGCAACACAGGTACCACAGCCTTTGCATAATGCCTCATTGACGTTTGAAATTCTTTTACCCTCTTTTTCTTTATAAAAAATTGCCTCATAAGGACAAAGGGCACCGCACATACCACACCCAGCACAGAGTTCTTCATTTACCGATGATACAGTTGCCTCAGCATAATATTTCTTGTTTGAAAGAATCGTTGTTGCACGTGCTGTCACTGCCTGGGCTTGAATAATTGATTCAGCAATAGTCATTGGACTATGTGCCATACCCGCCACAAATACCCCCTCGGTGGCAAAATCAACCGGTCTTAGTTTGACATGTGCCTCAAGGAAGAAACGGTCACTATTTAAAGGAACTTTAAGCATCTTTGCAAGTTCGTTGTTATCCGGCTGAGGAATAATACCGGAAGATAGAACAACAAGGTCAGGCTCTATAATTAGTTCTTCTTTCAAAATTGGTTCAATTACTTTTATCGTCAATTTTCCATTCTCAATTGTTAATTCAGGTTTTTTCTCATCATCATATCTAATAAATATAACTCCCTTTTCCCTTGCCTGACGATATAATTCTTCTTTAAATCCATAGGTGCGAATATCTTTATAAAGAATATAAATATTCGCATCAGGTTGTATCTCAAGTAGATTCAATGCATTCTTTATCGCCTGCGCGCAACAGATACGACTGCAATATTTCCTTTCGTTATTACGGGAACCAACACATTGAATCATTACTATTGTTTTATGATTGAATGGTTGAAAGGCTGAATGGCTGAATATCTTTTCTTCCAGTTCCCGCTGGGTGATTACTCTTGAATCCTTGCCATAGAGATATTCATCTGGCTTGTATTCCTGGGCACCCGTGGCAACAATCACAACACCATGTTCAATTTCTTCAACTCCTGACTCACCAATTTTAATTTTTGTTTTATAATTTCCAACAAATCCCGATATCTCTTCTATGCGGGCATTTGTATAAACCTTTATAAGTTTATTATTTTTTATCTTTTCAATTGTATGATTCAGAAAATACTGCACATCTCTATTTTCAATGGTTTTATAGATATGCCGCAGATTGCCACCGAGTTCTCTTTCCTTCTCGACAATGAATACTTCAAATCCCTGTTCGGCAAGCAATCGCGCAGAACTCATCCCTGCTATACCCCCACCAATCACCAACGCCTTCTGAACCACATCAATCTCAACTCTTTTCAGTGGCACAAGTAATCGTGCCTTTGAAACTGCCATCCGCACCAGATCTTGCGCTTTTTCCGTTGCGGATTCAGGCTCGTACATATGGATCCAGGAACACTGGTCTCTGATATTTGCCATTTCAAAGAGATAGGGGTTCAGACCCGCTTCCTGTATTGTTTCTCTAAAAAGCGGTTCATGGGTTCTTGGTGTGCAGGAAGCAACAACAACTCTGTTTAATTTATTCTCTTTGATTTTTTCAATTATCCTTTTCTGGGTATCCTGGGAACAAGTATAAAGATTATTCTCCACATAAACAACATCGGGCAATAGTTTTACATATTCAACAACTTCGGGAACATTTACATAACCACCGATATTTATACCACAATGACAGACAAAAACACCGATCCTTGGTTTTTCATTTCCCACAGCCAATTCTGCCGGATATTCTCTTTTTATAACTAAACTGCCTCTCGCCTCCCTCAATAATCCCATTGCCTTTCCTGCCGCTGCTGATGCCTGAGCGACTGTCTCAGGAATATCTTTGGGACCGGCAAATGCACCACAGACAAAAATCCCGTCCTGTATTGTATCAACCGGGATAAACTCTGAAGTCTTACAAAATCCATAATCATTCAGAGGCACCCGCAAATAGCGCGCCAATATCCTTATATCGGTTTTTGGCACAAGACCGACCGATAAAACTACCATATCAAATTCTTCTTCTTTTATAACACCTTCTTCATCTTCGTAATAGACAATCAAATTTTTCGTTTCTGAAATTTCTTCAATTCTTGATACGCCGGCTCGGATAAAACGAACACCATATTCATTCTTGGCACGGTTATAATAATCTTCAAAACCTTTACCGAATGTCCTTATATCCATATAAAATATCGTTGTTTCAAGACTGTTCTTTGAGTGCTCTTTAGCTATTATCGCCTCTTTAATCGCATAGGTACAGCAGACCGAGGAGCAGTAATTCATCCCGATCTGCGGGTCACGAGAACCAACACACTGAATAAAAGCAATTTTTTTTGGTACCTTGCCTTCATAGGGTCTGAGCAAATGTCCGGAAAAAGGTCCTGATGCCGATAAAATCCGTTCAAATTCAAGGCTTGTAACAACATTCTTATATGCCCCGTAACCAAATTTTGTATAAACTTTGGGGTCAAATATATCAACCCCGGGGGATAAAATAATCGCACCAACATTTATGTCTTCAACAACATCATTGTCTTTATATTTTATTGCACCGGACAGGCACAATCTCTCACATACCCCACAACCAATACAGTTGTTTCTGTCGATTGCATAAACTGCCGGAACCGCCTGGGGATATTCAATATAAACACTCTTCCTTGTTGTTAAACCCTGGTTAAATCTGTCGCCAATCTCAATCGGACAATGTTTCTTACACTCGCCACAACCGGTGCACTTTGTAATATCTATATAGCGTGCTTTTTTCCTTACCCTTACCACAAAATTGCCGGCCTCACCACTCAATCCTTCAATCTTTGCATCAGGAATAATTTTTATATTTAAGTGGCGTGCACACTCTACAAGTTTTGGTGCCATGATACACATTGAGCAGTCATTGGTTGGAAATGTTTTATCCAGCATCGCCATTATCCCACCGATTGCTGGTGCCGAATCAAGTAAATAAACCCTAAATCCAGAATTCGCCAGATCAAGCGATGCCTGGATACCACCGATACCACCACCGATTACAAGAACTGCACCAACTTTGTTATTCATATCAACCCATTAACGATAGAACTCTGGATTGCTAAATTAGAACTTCTTAGTCGTGTATATCGGATACCCATTCTTTATCTCCATCATTGATAAATCACCTTTTTCCTGTAGGGAACATATGCACTTGAATACAATATCCGGTGTAATCTTTAATTTCCAAGCAATCTGAGAAACAGGCAGGTTGTCGGTTTTTAAAATCCTTAATATCCGCGCCTTTATATATTCTTCAAATAATATCTGCCCAAGTTTTTTCTCGTAATCTTCAAGAGATATTCTTTCACCATACACATTACCTATTTCGGTTACTTGATATTCAACACCGGTAAGGTGTCTAAACCTTTCACCCTGAAGAACATCTCTAACCGATAGTAACATATCCTCGGCATCTTCGGTTATTTTTATCGGACCCAAACTTCTTATTCTATCAACAAATGAGTTAACAAGACTCGCAAACCTTTCACCCTCTGCGGCTGAAACCCAATCAAGATACAATCTTTCTTTTTCAACTGCAGTATATGAAAGAAGATTCTGGGTTGCAACGATCCTTTTTTCTGCGTTATAATTTCCATTGAGATAATGACAATCGCCGAAATGACAGCCCAAAACCATGACACCATCTATTTTTTTCAAAAAAGCATTTACAATAAACATTGGGTCAACCCTTCCTGAACACATCACCCTTATCACCCGGATATTCGGACGATACTGAATCCTTGATACACCTGCCAGATCAGCACCAGCATAAGAACACCAATTGCATAGAAAACCGAGGATTCTGGGTTGAAATTCAGACATAGTAACCACTTTTTAATTTCAGAGGATATTGGTTTAGGTTAAGAAATGGAATAGGATATGGTTCGCAGGTTTTATTAACAAAACAATTTACTAAACCCACTGCCAAAATCAAATCCTGTTTTCCAACCCAAACCTTTGACCCATCTTTGACTGTTTGCTTGGAATTTAGCATTTCGAATATAGAATTCTTAATCATAATGCTTCCACCATTGCCATTATCTGTTCATTTGTAAAATGTTTCATCGTTATTGCCTGCTGAGGACAGGATGCCGCACAACTACCACAACCTTTACAATAAGCAGAAATGACTTCTGAACGATAACCTTTTTCTGTCTTCTTTAACTCGTGTGCCTGGTATGCACATAATTTTTCACATATGCCACAACCAATGCATTTTTCACCATTAACTTCAGCAACCGCCGGCAGAACTTCTATTGTGTCTTTAGAAAGAACAATCCCGGCACGTGCTGATGCTGCCTGTGCCTGGGCGATCGATTCGTCTATCGTTTTAGGAGCATGTGCCATTCCACAGATGAATATTCCGTCGGTAGCAAAATCAACCGGCCGAAGTTTCATATGGGCCTCAAGGAAAAAGCCATCTTCATTTAATGGAATTTTTAATAACTGAGCGATCTCCTTATTTGTTTCATCCGGAACCACGCCTGGAGAAAGCACAACCAAATCTGCAGGTAACTCAATTTCCTCATTGAGTATTGGCTCTTTTGCCTTAACAAAAAGTGCACCATCACGCAGAGAAATCTCAGGTTTATATTCGTCATCATATCTTACAAATACCACACCGGCATCCCTTGCCTTTTGATAAAATACTTCGTTGATTCCATAAGTTCTTATATCTTTATAAAATATAACTACCTCGGCTTGGGGTTGTTGCTGTTTGATAAGCAGGGCATTTTTAATTGCCTGTGAACAACAAATACGACTACAATATTTTCTTTCGTTATCGCGGGACCCAACACACTGAATCATCACTATTGTTTTATGGTTGAATGGTTGAACGTTTAAATGGTTGAATATCTTTTCTTCAAGTTCCCGCTGGGTGATTACTCTTGAATCCTTGCCGTAGAGATAATCAACTGGCTTGTATTCCCGGGCACCCGTGGCAACGATTATTACCCCATGTTCAATCTCAACCAACTCTTGTTTCTCTTTTTTATTTGTTTTTATCCTTGTGCGGAAATTGCCAATATATCCCGCCACCGATTCAATTTTGCTACTCTTATATATTTTAATATTCGGATTGGCTTCCACATTTTTTATCAATAAGTCAAGATATTCTCTGACATTTTTCCCATCAATTGTCTTGTGAATGTGCCTTGCATTTCCACCCAGATCCGATGATTGTTCAACAAGATAAACTCGATATCCCTGTTTTGCAAGGCTCACCGCTGCGTTCATGCCGCTGATGCCACCACCGATCACCAATCCGCTTTGTATAACCGGAATCGTAATCGTGGGTAGCGGTTCCAAATGATTTGCCCGGGCACATGCCATTCTCACTAAATCCTTCGCCTTTTCTGTTGCCTGTTCCGGTTCCTGAGAATGAACCCAGGAACACTGGTCTCTAATGTTGGTAAATTCTAAAAGGAATTTATTCAGTCCCTTCTCTCTTATCGTCTCCTGGAATAATGGCTCATGTGTCCTTGGTGTACAGGCGGCAACCACCACCCTGTTGAGTTTATATTTTTCAATCATCTCTTTAACATGCTGCTGGGAATCATCCGAGCATGAATACAAATTGTTTTCAGCATATACTACATTAGGCAATTTTTTTGCATATTCAACAACTTCAGTTACTTTTACTGTCCCGGCAATATTTATACCACAATGGCAGACAAAGACACCAATGCGCGGTTGTTCATTCGCAAAATCAATTTCTTCAGGATATTGAACCTGTCTGGTTAGTTTGTTTCGCTCCTCTTTTATCAATTCTATCGCCTTTTGTGCCGATGCACTCGCTTCAGTAACAGTTTCCGGGATATCTTTAGGTGCAGATGCAGTGCCGCATACAAATATACCGGGATGGGCTGTTTCAACTGGAGAAAAAGGCAAGGATTTAATAAAATTAAAATCGGACAATTCTAAATTTAAAATTTCCGCAAGTCTTTTTACATTCTCATCGGGCTTCAATCCAACCGATAGAACAACCATATCAAATTCCTCTTTATTTAATTTTCCATCTTCATCTTCATATTTCAATAAAAGGTTTTTACTATTAGCCAGCTCAGTAATTTCACCGATCATTGCCCGCTTAAATTTTATTCCGTATTGTTCTTTTGCCCGTTTAAAATACGCCTCAAAGCCCTTACCAAATGTTCTCATATCCATATAAAATATCGTGCAGTCAAGAGTACGATTATGTTCCTTCATCAAAATTGCCTCTTTTATTGCATAGACACAACAAACCGAAGAACAATATGCACTTTTGGACTTTGTATCCCGGGAACCAACACATTGAATGAATGCAACCTTTCGCGGTTCTTCTTTATCTGAAGGCCTTATTAAATGTCCCTGAAATGGACCAGAGGCATTCAAAATTCTTTCCAGTTCAATAGACTTTATCACATTTGCATATTTACCATAACCAAAGATTGTTTTTATATGAGGATCAAATGTTTTTAAACCAGTAGCGATGATAATACTACCAACATTGATATCAATTTTCTTGTCGGGCATATTAAAATCAACTGCCTTTGTCGGGCACAGAATCTGACACACACGGCATTTACCACATTTTACAAAATATGTGCATCGCTCCTTATCAATCACTGCCTTGTTGGGAACAGCCTGAGGAAACGGAACATATATTGCCTTTCTCTTTCCAATACCACATTCAAAATCAGAATCAACCTTTATCGGACACTTTCCCCAGCAGACACCACATCCATTACATTTATCCCAATCAACAAAAGGCGACTTTTTCAAAATACGAACCGAGAAATAACCGGGCTCACCCGTAATGCCTTCGAGTTCGGCGTATGTTATCAATTCAATATTGGGATGTCTACCCGCGTTTACAAGTTTTGGAGCCAGTATACACATTGAGCAGTCATTGGTCGGGAAGGTCTTATCAAGTTGTGCCATCACCCCACCGATACTGGGAGTTTTTTCAAGTAAATAAACCTTAAATCCCGAATCCGCGAGATCCAATGCTGCCTGGACACCACCGATGCCGCCACCAATTACAAGAACTGCGCCAACTCTGTTATTCATAGTTAAAATAGTTTAAAGGTTTGGTTTGAGATGCTGTTTTTTTCAAAAAATCTGTTCAAAATAAAGTCGCAACCCAACCTAACAACTATAAAATTCGGAATTATAATGTTCGATTTCATTGAATTGAGGAAATACCCTGCTTCTTGCATCCTGTGTCTATACTGTTTTCACCTTATCCAAAATCGCTTTCGTTGATACCCTGTTCATTTGGAGTCCCAATGTTTTCGGTTCCAATCCCATTGCCAGCCCCAAAACCTGTGGATAATAAAGAACAGGAAGATTATATAATTCCTGAAATTTCTGCTCAATCTTCTTTTGATTATCATCATACATCACACTGCAAAAAGGACACATCAAGACCATTGCATCTACTGAATTTCTTGAGAGTTCTTTCAATTTCGGACGGGTTAAAGAATATGCAGTATCTTCATTTACTGCCAGAATACCCGCCCCACAGCACCTTAATTTCTCCAGGTAATTTATCACATTTGCACCGGTGATTGCAATCAATTTATCCAATGACTTAGGACTTTCCGGGTCTTCTGCATTTTCATAAATGTCGGAAGGTTTCAAATAATGACATCCATAATGCGGTGCCAGAGAGAGATTTGCCAATTTTTTCTTTATACTCTTTTCTATCTTTTCCAGACCAATCCCTTCATATAGAATTTTAACAAAGTGTTTTACTTTAACCGGCTTGCCGATCTTCAATGCAATACCACTTTTTTTCAATTGTGCTACAATCTTTGTCCTTTGTTCAAAATCTTCATTGAGGTGTTTATTGACTTCACTCAACGAGCCGGTGCAGGCACTACAAAGCGTGCAGATGTCGAGACCTTTCTCTTCGCCAACAAGGATGTTTCGTGCGGCCATTAGAAAATATGTATCATAATGGACCGATTTAAGCGGGAATCCGCAACATTCAAAGTCATCAATGTCAACAAGTTCAATGCCCAGAACTGATGCAACTGCCCTGGCCGACATTTCATAATTTCTTCCTCGACCCAACACGGTGCATCCGGGGAAAAATGCATACTTCATAACACCTCGCTTATTGTTTCAATAACACCTGTCCAACTCATAGACAATGCCCAATCCGGTTTTTAGTTCTTTAACCATTGTAGTTCTTGTATGAAATTTCCTATTTTGAATTGTCGATCCCAAAACTCACTCCCCTGTCTATTTACCATCGCTTTTCAGCTTTGTGAATTCATCAATACCGGTTATAGCCATTATTTTCTCTGTAAATCCCTTTGTCTTTGGTACCCTGGGAAGTCCAAGTGCTGAACGTT
>CBFGJP010000026.1:0-17590 GCA_965649105.1 Caldifarciminota bacterium | reverse complement strand
ATTATTATCAAATTCATCAATTTCATAAAGTCTACCGAGTTTTCTTAGTATCTCAATCTGCTGGAGAAATACCTTAGGGACATAACCTTCTTTTACCGCGATATTTCTTATAGCATTCATCACATCTGTAAATCGGACACCCTGCGGACACCTTTCAGTACAAGCATAACAACTTGAACAAAACCAGATAAAATCGTTTTGAAGAACCCTTTCCTTCATACCTAAAAGTATCATTCTTATTATTTTTCTTGGATTGTATCGGTCATCAATTTCGCGTACCGGACAACTTGCAGTACAGATACCACAGGCAAAGCATAATTTTATCTTTTCACCACCTGGTTCCCGGGCAACTCTGTATTTGAATTTTGGGTCAATATCGCTCATAGTTCTCCTTTTGGTTTTAAAGCCATTTTTTGCCCTTTTGCCATTTGTGCCTTCTCCTACTTATTGAGCCTTTTTTGAGCCATTTACCTTTTTTTTAAATATCCGTAGAGGAATAAAGGAGATAAGCGTTGTCTCTGGCACTCCATAAACTTTACCTGAATAATAAATGTTTTTCTATTTTTTTTAAAAGGGTCGTTGTATCCACTGGTTTATCAATAAAATCATCGGCAAGGTGGTCAATCGCAATATCCACTGCATATTCTGGATTAGATAACTGCTGTCCGATGGCCGTTAGCATAATGATTGGTATCGGCCTGGTCTGCGGATTTTTTCTCAATTCATAACATACCGTATAGCCATCTTTTCCCGGCATGATCACATCGAGAAATATCAAATCAGGATTCTCAATCTTCGCCTTCTGAATACCCTCTTCTCCATCTTTTGCAGTTATCACCTCAAAACGATGTGCCTGCAAAATCTGTTTCGTCGCCTCAAGGAAGTCGGGATCGTCATCAACCAGTAGAATCTTAGGTCTTTCGCCTTCGGTTTTCGGCTTAGGTGTTGCAGTGGTTAAAAGGAAATTCACTTTTTCTAAAAGCAAATTCGGATTTGCCGGCTTTTCAATATATGCATCGGCCTTGTGTTGTTTACCGATATTTTCGGGATATCCGCCAGATTGGGCACCGATAGCGGTAAAAAGTATCAACGGGATATTCTGTAAATTGGCATTTTCTTTTAATTCCCGACAAACCGAAAAGCCGTTGATATCGGGCAAAATAACATCAAGAATTATCAAATCGGGTTTTTCACTAAATGCCTTTTGCATTCCGGTCTTTCCATCATTTGCCGTGATAACTTCATATCCCGCATTATTGAGAATGATTTTGTTTGCTTCAACAAAATCCTTATCATCATCGATGAATAAAATTTTTGATTTTTTCATTATTTACTCCTTTTTTTCTTGCCCTTTTATATTACCTGAAAGAGGCAAATAAACCGTAAATGTGCTCCCCTCGTTCAACTTACTCTTGATCTCAAGTTTGCCGTTATGGATATCAAGAATTTTCTTTACAATGGCTAATCCCAAGCCCGAGCCACTTGCAACGCCTTCTCTTTTTACTCTATAAAATTCTTCTCCAAGTCTGTTGATCTCGTCTTCCGAAATACCAATCCCTGTATCAGTTATTTCAATAGCCAAGTGATCTCCGTTTTTTCTAAATGTTATGAAAACTGAACCCTGATTTCGGTTATACTTAACTCCATTGGTTATCAAATTTACAAAAACCTCTTTTAATAAATCCCTTTCACCGTAGATTATATAATCTTCATTTCCGAAATTTTTCTCAATCTTTATTCCTTTCTCTAAAACCAGTGGTTTTATCACTTCCACAGATTCATCAATCAACGGCTGTAAACTGAATTCCTGAAAATTATCTTTAATATTCAATTCCTCTATGCGAGCAAGTTTTAGCCAGCGGTTGATTAAATCAAGTAATTCATTGAGTCGAATCTTCATCCTCTCAATAATCTGTTTTTGTTGTTCCGAAACCAATCCTGCCATCCCCCCATAAAGAACTTCAAGATATTGGATAACTGCAACCAATGGTGTCCGCAATTCGTGTGAAACAAGGGAGATAAAGTTTTGCCGCATCATTTCTTTTTCTCTTTCTATCCTATCTTTTTCATCAAGATCTCGCTTTTTTGCAAGGGCGCGCTCGGTAATAAAAATCAACTCTTCAGCGGCGAAGGGTTTGGGTAGAAAATCAAAGGCACCGTTTCTCATTGATTCCACTGCGGTTTCAATAGAGGCATAACCGGTAATTACAATTGGGACTGTGTTCATTTTTTTATCCACAACCGCTTTCAGCACGTCCATTCCACTAACACCGGGCATTTTCAAATCAATAAATATTATATCGGGTTTAAAGTAGTCAAATTTTTCCAATCCTTCTTGGCCATTGTTGGCAATTTCAACTGAATAATTTCTATCCGTGAGAATTTGATAGCACGCATCACAGATCGTTGGTTCATCATCAATAACAAGTATCTTGGGTGGATTGGATTTCATTTTTCCTTTTTTATTTTACCATTATGACTTTCCTGTTTCTTCTTCATTAAGTAATTCTGATAAACTGAGCATGAGAAATATTCCTCTTCGCATTTTGACAATTCCTTACTTTTACCCTTGGGGATCATCTTCCTTACCGGGGCTACGATGCAATAGTTAACGACAATCTCTTCAAGAAATGGGCATTTCATCACCTAACTTAATATGCAAAACCCGTGCCCAGCAGAATCTAAAAAACTTATGAAATTTCGTAATATTTTTTAATGAGAATGATTATATCTCATAAGTTCTTGTATATTTTTTAAACAAATTTATTCCATATGATTTATCATCAGTTTTTTGTTGAAATTTTAAACATTAATCGGGAGATAGATTTTAAATGTTGCTCCCTTACCCAATTCGCTATGTACTTCAATTAATCCTTTGTGGTCATCAATAATCCTCTTGCTTATGGAAAGCCCAAGTCCTACACCATGGCTTGCTTCTTTTGTTGTAAAAAATGGATCAAAAATTTTCTTGATATGTTCAGGTTTTATGCCAGGACCGGTATCCGATATAGATACGACGACAAAATTTTTATCCTCAGAAAACTCTGTTTTTATTGTTAATTCACCTTTGCCTTCCATTGCCTCCACACCATTCATTATTATATTAATAAAAACCTGTTGGATCTGCCCCGGGTCAATATTTATGGAAGGCAAATTTTTATCAAGATCGAGTTTCAAGTTTGTATTAAGAAAGATCGCCTGAGTTTTTAACAAGTTTAAAGTTGACTCGAGCAATTCATTTACTGACGCCTTTTTTATCTCGGGCTTTTTCTCCCGCGCAAAGTCTAACAAACCCTTAACTATCGTTTTGCATCGTTGTGCTTCATTATTGATACGAATTAAATTCTTTTTATAGGGGGAATCATCAGGAAAATTTTTTAACATTAAATCACAATAAAGTAATATACCAGTCAAAGGATTGTTTATTTCGTGTGCAACACCCGCCGCAAGTTGTCCAATTATAGCTAATCTTTCTGCTTCGGCGATCGTCTGCTGGGCATATCGTTTCAATTCTTCGTCGCGTTTCTTAATTGAATCAATCATGTACTTAAATGCCCGTGCCAGATCTGCTATCTCATCCTGTGTGGTAATATTTATTTTTTCGGGGAAATTACCTTTTCCTATTTCGCGCGCCGCACAGGCAATTTCTCCAATAGACTTGGTAATCGTACCGGAAAGTAAATAGGAAAACCCAGTAACCGCAAGCATTGCAATAATTGTCAAGCCGATAAAAAATAAGACAATTTGATTGCGCATATCAGTATATTTCTTTTCCAGAATGCCAACATAAAGAACACCTACTGTTTCACCAAGAAAATTCTTGATTGGTCTATAGGCAGTTATATACCAGTCTTTTACTACAAATGCCCTTGCCAACCAGATCTGTCCCCGCTCAATTACTGCTTCATAAACCTCTTTTGAAATTAGTGTGCCTATCGCCCTTGTCCCGTCAACATTCTTAACATTCGTGGATACCCGTAAATCTTTCATAAATATGGTTGATGTCCCAATATCTCGTCCTTTATATTGTTCATTCATAAAAACAGTATTTTTTATCCGATCAACAATATCAAAATTATTATTTATCAATTTACCGGCATAAATCACTCCGATCACATTTTCATTTTCATCAAGAACTGGTGCAACACCGATTATTGTTAAACCTGAATTTTCAACACCTGTGCGTTGAAATTTAGCTCGCGGGGTTGGTAGTATATTTATTTCAGCTTTCTGTTTTAGATTGGGATTTTCCTTATATAATTCTCCGGCAGTCAAAATCTCTGTAGAATAGGCAGGCAACTTTGTTTTTATTGAGTATTCAATTAGAGGATTAGAAATGGTGTCATTAAATTTATTTTTATTGGTGCCACGGGCAAGAACGACTCCTTTTATATCAACAACAGAAAGAAAATCGAGATTTTCGGCTTTCAGAACCCTTTCCAATTCCTGTATAATATCCAGATTCTTTTTCTCTAATATTGCCTTTTTTAGAAAAAATCGCGTTGCGGTAAATCTACAGACATTCAAGACCTGGTTTGCAAATTGGTCATATATCTCGCCTGCCGAATTTAAATCCGCATTCACCCGATTCTGTGCCTGATTGATAATTCCCTGGTTTATCGTTGCGATACCTATTATAGAACACAAAATACCAACAAGTCCCACCGCCAGAATATAACTCAGTGCAAGTTTAGTCCTGAGAGAATTAAATTGAAAAAACAGCACCGCGAAATCTCCTTATGAGATTATATTAAAATCAATTGTTAAGTCAAGGAACATAATTACCGAATCCTTTCCATTTTTTGTAGAATGCTTTCTTCAGGTGCAATTCTAATGGCAATTGTGGTGACAAACCTTAGTCTGCATAAATCCCGTAGTGGCAGACTCCAAGCCTTATGATGATTGGTCTTTAGATATCTAAAAGTTGAGTAAAATCGGCCGAATGTAATACTACAATAATCACTAATTTGTTTGAAAACTAAATATATTTAAATGATGGAGCTCGGAAATAGCAATATATCATTTATTTTATCGCCTTTTCAATCCGTACTTTTCTATTTTATTATATAGTGTCACACGATTTATACCCAGGATCCGGGCTACCTTTTTTATATTCCAATTATACATTTTTAAAACATTCAAAATATGTTCTTTTTCAACTACGTCGAGCCGCAAATCTTTATTAACTAATTGTGGAGTGAAAAATTTATCAATTAAATTTTGCGGCAGGTCTTTTTTTCTTATCTCGCTACCCTTTGATACAACCACGGCATGCTCAATCACATTCTCAAGTTCTCGCACATTGCCGGGCCAGTCATAAGATAACAATAACTCCATCGCATCTGGACTAATTTTTGAAATTTCTTTTCTATTTTCCAAATTGAATTTTTTCAAAAAATGTTCTAAAAGAAGTGGAATATCTTCTTTTCTCTCTCGCAAAGGTGGGACTTCAATTGTAATAACATTTAACCGATAATACAGATCCTCACGAAAACTTCCTTTACTTATCATTTCTTCAAGGTTCTTATTTGTAGCGGCAATAACGCGTGTATCTATTTTAATGAGCTCTTTGCCACCTACCCTGCGAAATTCACGCTCCTGCAAAAATCTTAAAAGGTCAACCTGGGTTTTTGGACTAATATCGCCAATTTCATCAAGGAAAAGCGTACCCTGATCGGCCATTTCAATTCTACCTTTATGCTGGTTTAAAGCACCAGTAAACGCGCCTTTTTCATAACCGAATAACTCTGCTTCAAGAAGGGTTTCCGGCATTGCTCCACAGGCAGTTGCGATAAAAGGACCTTTACTGCGCGGACCCAAATTATGGATTGCCCTGGCAACCAGTTCTTTTCCAGTTCCGCTTTCACCCCTGATTAGCACGGTTGATTTTGTTGGCGCCACGGTTTTTATCAATTCAAAAATTTTTTGCATCTTCGGGCTCTTCCCTATTAAATCCTCCAATTTAAACCTTTTTTCTAATTCCTTCCGTAATATTATATTTTCTTTAACAACTTCCTGATGTTCAAGTAATTTTTTAAGAATGATATTTATCTCTTCAGGGTTAAATGGCTTCATCACATAGTCGGCGGCACCTTCTTTCATCGCCACAACTGCACTATCCACGGTTCCGTGACCGGTTATTATTATCACGGGCAAATCCGGTCTAATTTTATGAATCCTTCGTAATGTCTCAATCCCATCCATTTTCGGCATCTTTAAATCCACGAGTGTAACATCCCAATCATTCAATTCGATCTCTTCAAGGGCTTTTAGCCCATCATCAACTGTCTTTACTTGATATCCCATATTATCAAGCCATTCACTGAGTGCGTCTCTGACAATCTCTTCGTCATCAACGACCAAAATTCTATATTTCTTCATAGTGCTTAAAAATTATACACATATAATAATAAAAATCAATACCCTTAAAAATCTCCTTGATTTTTTATTATTTATATATATAATTCAACACCTATGGAGGCAAAATGATTGATTTAAAAAATGCTGATATCAATTTTAAATGGGAAATTATCAAGCAAGAAGGCGGTGAAGGATTACTAAAATGTTTTGGTTGCAGTGACTGTTCGGCAAGCTGTCCAGTACGATATCTGGATGATAGATATAACCCAAGAAAAATCATCAGGCTTACCCTTTTAGGAATGAAAAAAGAAGTCCTTTCTTCTCCATTCTTATGGCTCTGCGCCCATTGTCATGCCTGTACAGAAAGATGCCCCCAGGGAATCCGTGTTGCCGAAGTTATCAATGCAATAAAAAACTATGCAGTAAAAAATGGATATTGCCCTGAAGGTTTGAAAGTGCAGTTGAATTTACTCAATAACTCAGGCAGGCTTTATGAACTTGAAGACTTTGATTTAAGGAAAAGGCAGCGAATGGGACTGCCTGAAATCGCCAAAAAGATCGCCGATGTCACCAGAATTTTTCAATCAACTAAAATTTTTGAAAGGATTGGAAAATGAAAAAATATGCATTATTTCTTGGATGCACGGTGCCGGTTCGGGCACAACATTATGAACTTGCTGCGAGAAATGTAGCCAAAGAGCTCGGAATTGAATTCGTTGATTTAAAAGAAGGTTCCTGCTGTGGTTTCCCTCTGAAAGCCCTGGACGCCGAAACTTCGTTATTGATGGCAGCAAGGAATGTAGGATTGGCGAGCAATTTAGGCCTTGATGTCGTAACCCTTTGTAATTCCTGCACTGCCATGCTCTCTGATGCCCAGTTGAAATTGAAAGAAAGTGAGTTTCGCAGGAAGTTTGCTGAACTCGGGTTTAACTATCCGAATGAAATAAAAGTCCGCCATTTTGTCCGTATGCTTTATGAAGATGTTGGTGTGGAGAGTTTAAATAAGGCAATAAAAAAAACCTTGAAAAACTTAAGGATTATATCCCATTATGGTTGCCATTATCTAAGACCTTCTTATCTACACTCATTTGATAATGTTGAAAATCCCCATACACTTGATGAGTTAGTCAGTTTGACCGGGGCGACAATCATTGATTATCAGGAAAAGAAATTATGTTGCGGCGGTTCGGTATTGGGTGTAGATGAAGAACTTGCTGTTAAGATGGCAAATCAAAAACTATCTATAGCAAAAAACCATAATGCCGATGCAATGATTTCAATCTGCCCATTCTGCACCGTGATGTACGAAGATAATCAAAGGAAGGTAGAGACAAAATTCAATGTTACTTATAATCTTCCGGTGCTATATTACCCACAGCTCTTAGGACTCGGGCTTGGTTTAACACCTGATGCCTGTGGTTTGAAATTCAATCGTATTAAACCAGATAGTATTATCTCAAAATTATAAGGGGAGAGTAAGATGAGAGTAATTCTTTGTCATTGTAATGGTTTGATTAATATACCAAAGTTAGATTTTGGTCCAGAGGTAAAGATTGAATGGTATGATGATCTGTGTAAACAGGAAGTAAAAATCAGCCCTGAAGAAAAAGTGGTAATCGGCGGGTGCTCTCCATCTTTAATGGAAGGATTATTTCCGGATGCAGATGCCGAATTTGTAAACCTCAAAGACCATATATTTTTAATGAATCATTCAATAGATAAAGCGCAATCATTGCTTAAAGCAGCAATTGCAAAATCTAAATCAGGACCAGCACTTAAGAAAAAAATCTTTGCCATTAAATCAAAATCCACGGCGGTAATTGGCTCAGGTGTCGGGGGTCTAGATTTGACAAAGGCATTGATAAAGGCAGGAATCAAAACATATCTGATTGAAAAAGAACCATTCTTGGGTGGTACGGTAGCAAAACTTGACAGGCTCTATCCCGAAGGGACACCCTGGAGCCATACTGTTCTGCCTTTGATTTGGAGTGTGGTAAAGAATAAAAATATAGAAATCTTTACAAATAGCGAAATTTCCGGTATAAAGGGTGCGTTAGGAGATTATAAGATCCAATTGAAGATCAAACCACGGGGTGTGCTTAATTGCAATAATTGCGGTGCCTGCGAAGTGGTTTGTCCGATTCGCGTCACCGATGACGGTAGAATTCGTAAGGCAATATTTACAATGAACACATATCCTTATATTTACGCAATTGATTTTAATGCCTGTAATAGATGCGGTGAGTGCATTAAGGTGTGCCCCGGAAAAATAGACCTGAATGAAAAAGAAAAAACGATTGAGATAGATGCGGGAGCAATCGCCGTGGCAACCGGTCTAAAATTCTATGATTTAAAAAAAGTCGAAGAATACGGCTATGGTAGCAATCCCAATGTGATGAATGTCCTGGAGTTTGAAAGAAAGATTACCGATGGTTCGCTTGTCCCGCACAAGGTTGTATTCATTTGCTGTGCCGGTTCGCGTGACAACAACCATTTACCATATTGTTCAAGAATCTGTTGCTTTCTGGCATTGAAAGAAGCAAAACTCGTTATTGACCGTTATCCCCAAACCCGTGTCTTTGTCTGTGCTATGGATATGCGTAGTTACGGAAATTTTGAATATTTTTATACAACATTGCGCGAAAGAGGCGTCACATTTATAAAGGGCAAGCCTTCGGAAGTTATAAAAAGAAATGGCAATCTAATAGTTAAAGTAGAAGACCTCTACACAAACGAATTACTTGAGATTGATGCAGATACAGTTGTTCTCAGCGGTGGTTTTGTTCCGGATAAAGAGACATTTGATAAACTAGGCATAAAGACGGATAGAAACTTCCCGGCTCTTTTTGAAAGTGGCAAACTTGGGAATATTGAAATGCCCAGAGGAATATTTATCACAGGTTCGGCAAGTTTCCCGGTTGGTGTCGCTGAAACGATTGTCGATGCCAGAAAATCGGCATTTTCAATCATCAGCTTATTACAAAATGATACCATTGAATCTAACCAACCTGTTGCCTATGTAAATGAAGACTACTGTAGTGTTTGTAAAACCTGCATTAGCACCTGCCCCTATAATGCAATTGCAATTGAGAACGAAAAAATAAAGATTCATCCTGATTTATGTATGGGTTGTGGAATATGTGCCAGTGCCTGTCCAGCAGCAGCAAGCAGGCTTGAAAAATATACTGCCCAGGAGATTTCTGAATGGATAAAAACAACAACTAAACCCGGTGATATAATCGCCCTCCTGTGTAAATGGTCTGCCTACAATGCCACCGAAACTGCGGCGTATATGAAAATTCGTTACCCTGAAAATATAAAGATACTCAGAGTCCCTTGCAGCGGAGCAGTTGAACCCAAACATATTATCCAGGCGTTAAATTTAAATGCCCGGGGTGTGCTGATTGGTGGCTGTTATCCGGATGCCTGCCATTATGCAAAAGGGAACTTCAGGGCAAGGACAAGAGAAAAAATATTAAAAGAAACCCTTGAACTTTTAGGCCTGTCAAAAGACCGTGTGCGACTTGAGTGGATTGGCAAGGATGAGGCGAAAAAACTCGAAAATATAATTAGGGAGATGAATCAGAGATAGAAATATAAGCCTCTAATGTAAATCTATTGCCCTTTTCCTAACCTGTAAGAGCAATTGTTTAGTTACTCAATATCAGTAATGGGCGTATGTGGTTATTGACAACTTTATAATTTTCAGTATAATTAACACACTGGGGGCAAAATGATATTATTATTGATTGCTAATATTGGGTTTGAATATATGCTCGTTGATCCGGTTGCGGAAAGAGTTGGCATGGGATACGCATTATACGGTGATGGACACAGTATCCATTATAATCCCGCAGGCATTATTTTGAATGCCGGAACGAGTTACTCATTTTCTTATCTAAACTATATCGGAGGAACTCATTTCGGTTATGTTGATTACGAAAGCAATCGTTGGGGCATCGGTGTTAGATATTTTTATAGCGGTAAAATGAAAAAAACCGATGCCTTGGGTCAGGAATTAGGCAATTTCAGCACAAATTTCCTTGATTTGAATATTGGCAAGGCGTTTGAAATTAGCACTATATTATTGGGTGCTTCTGGTAAGTTTATCTACGAACTAATTGATACTTTATACTCAGCAGGTCTCGGTATCGACCTTGGTGGGTTATATTTTCTACCCCAGGAAAATATCCAACTCGGTCTTGCGGTAAAAAATCTTGGTATAGGTATAAAACCATTTATTAGTGAGAAAGAATTATTACCTTACGAAATAAATTTAAGTGCAATTTACAATTTCAATCAAGGCTGGATTGGACTTGATGTCGTTAAACCTGCCCTGATAAATTTTGGTATTAGGTTTGGGGCTGGTTATAATTTCACTGAATTCTTAACATTCCGTGTCTCATACAACAGCCTTTTATCTCAAGTCAGAATTAATACGGGGCTCGATTTCTTAGCAGGAATATCTTTGGGCTTCGGTGTTAAAAAAAATAATATCAATGTTAATTATTCATATACCCCATATTTTAACCTGGGGCAGGCACATAGATTAACAGTAAGAATAGGAGGTTAAAATGTCACGATTAACATTTGGGATAATTCCTGCCGTTCTTATAATCATTCTGTCGGTTTTCTTTTATTTAAGTCCCCAATTTTTAGGACAGAAACCGGCAAACGGGAAGGAAGCGGTTGTAGAATTAGTAAATAAAAGAATTACAAATCTGGGGAATTTTATTTCCCGCTCCACATTTGTCCAAGATGCAATGATTGAAAATGATGAGGCAAAATTATCGGAAATTATTGTATCACTCAAGCAGGACGAACCAGAAATTTCAAGTGTAATCTTCACCGACACTAAAAATAAAGTAGTCGCTTCTTCCAATGCAAATCTCCTGGGGACTGATTATGCCCCCTTTTCTCCTGGTAATTCAAGTAAAATATTAGAAAAGTCTGGGGTATATGAAGGTGGATTCAGCATTAATTTAGGAGCAACCCCTATCGGTACCCTTTACATACAGGTTAAACCAAAAATTCCAGAAATAAAAGTAGCAACTTCTCCAAATCCGGTAGTTCTTGCTGCAGGAATCGTCATAGCGATAATCACTTTTATAATTATGATTGCCATGGCTTCAGGACTTGAGTCTCGACTCGTTGAGGATATAAATCTCCGTCAGGAAGAAGTTTTTCTCCCTAAAATTGAAGAATTAAAAAAACAGCAGGCAGAAGCACAAAAAGTCCTAGATGAATTAAATAAAAAGATTTCCCAAGGAGAGAATAAATTAAAAACGCTTGAGGCAGAATATCAAGCAAGAAAAAAGGAATTCGAATCAAGCCCAGTTGTCCAGTCAGTCGAAAAACTCAGAGAGACAGAATCCGAATTGTTGAAAAAGCTTGAGGTCTTAAAGACCGAGGAAAATAGATTAAATAATGAAATCAATCTCCTGACTCAAAAAAGAGAAGAAATAATGAATGCCCTTGAAGCCGAGAAAAAAGAAGAGGCAAGACTCCGCGAAAAGCTCGATTTAATAAAAAAGAAGATCTTGCATCTTGAGTCCCCTGCGTAAAGAAAAGAAAAAAATTAACCGCATTAAAACCAATAAAATTTTATGAAAAGTCAGTACATTAATGAATTAAAAGCCGGGCAGCTTGTCAAAGAGAAATTTTTGATTACCAAAAAAATACTACGGGAAAAAAAAGACGGTGGTTTTTTTATGCAGATAGAACTCAGTGACCGAACCGGTTCTATCGAAGGTGTTGCCTGGGATAACATTATTGACGAATTAAAAAATATTGCTTCCGGTGATTTTGTTTTTGTAACCGGCAGCGTTAGTGAGTATAACGAAAGATTAAGAATAGTGGTAAATTCCATTACACGAGTTACTGAAGATGAAATAGAAGCTGAAGATTTCCTCAATGTTGTTGAAGAAAATATCGAAAAAGTAATAAAGGAAATTAAAGAGATGATAAATAGAATAAACAATCAATTTCTAAAAAATCTGCTTGCCCGATTCCTCAATGATGCGGCATTTATGGAAAAATTCAGCAAGGCACCAGCCGCAAAAAAAGCACACCACGCAAGCATCGGCGGACTTGCTGTCCACACTCGTAATGTTATGAATCTGGGGATCAAAATATGCGAAACTTTTGGTTTTCTCAATACCGATCTGCTTATCGCCGGAAGTTTTCTGCATGATATTGGAAAAATTTACGAATATACCTATCACAAAAGAATTGACTACACTAAAGATGGACGGTTGCTGGGGCATATTGTAATCGGTTGCGAAATAATTGCCCAAAAAATTACTGAAATAGAAAATTTTCCCGGCGAATTAAGACTTAAATTATTGCATATGGTAATTTCGCACCATGGGGAGCTTGAATATGGTTCACCGATTCTTCCTGTTTTCCCGGAAGCCCTTGTATTACATTTTATAGATAATCTTGATTCAAAACTTGAAATGATGCGTGATGAAATAAAAAAGAACAAAGGAACACTCAGCGATTGGAGTGAATATCATCCATTGCTTGAAAGGGTAATATACCTTGGTGCTGAATATTAAACAACCATTCCTCCAAAATGAAAATTAAAGAAATTAAACTATTCGGCTTTAAATCGTTCCAAGAAGAAACAAAGTTTTTGTTAAATCCTGGTATCACTGCCTTTGTTGGTCCTAACGGGAGTGGCAAATCAAATATTTTTGATGCTTTAAGATGGGTATTTGGTGAACAAAGCATGAAGGCATTGCGTTGTGAAAAAAATGAAGACCTTATTCATATTTCGGCAGATGGACAGAGTGATTCAAATTTCGCCGAAGTAACGGTAACCATCGAAAACGAAGATTTTTTTCCCCAGTTCGGAAGTGAATTTGAAATAAAAAGAAGATTCTACCGAGACGGAGAAAGTGAATTTTATTTGAATCGTGTAAAATGTAGACTCCAGGATATTCAGGCACTGTTTCTAAATTCGGGAACTCTTACCTATTCATTTTTGGAACTCTCTGAAATTGAGAAGATCATCAGTGGTGATACAAAAGAAATGTTTGATGATGTTTCCGGTATATTGAAGTATCAAGAACGTAGAGAACAAACCAATAGAAGATTGGAACAAACCGAACAGGACCTTTTACGTCTTGAAGATGTTATCGGAGAAATGGAAAGAGCGGTTCGCAGTTTAAAGCGACAGGCGAGACAGACGCAATTATATCAGGAATTAAAAGAAGAATATAAAAAATTCTCCCTGATCATAACTAAATCACAATATGAAAAAACTATTACCGAACTAAAAGATGTCGAAAGTTCTTTAAATGATTTGAATCAACAAAAACAAAATATACTTATCAAATTAAATCATCTTGATGAGACACGACAGAACTTAAAATGTGAATTCACTTCACTGGAGACAAAAAAGAAGGATATTATAGATGAGATAACTAATCTAAATAACGAAATTGATCTTCTTCAGCAGGAGTTGCACAATCTTGAGAACGAAACGCAACAATTCAATATTGAATTTGAAAGAAAGGCGGCTTCGCTTAAAGAAAAACAAGACCATCTAAAAAATTTGAACAATAAAATTCTTGAAAATGAAAAAAAATTAAATGAAGTAATAAACGAACTCGCAATCTGGAATGAAAAACTTTTAAACGAACAGAATAATCTTGAAAAACTTTCCAATGATTTTATTGAAATTACGAAAACTGTGGAAGAAAAACAAAAATTAATAGATGGTATAATTCTAAAAATCCAGTTGATAAAAAATGACCTTGCCCGTGTGGAGATAAGCAAAACAAATAAAGAAAACATCCTTAATCAATTAAACAAAGAAAAAGAAGAAATATCAAACGATTTAGCAATGAAGCTAAAAGAACGGTCTGAATATGAACAAGAATTGAACACAATAATTAAAGAACAGAATAAGATAAGTCAATTAATTGATGAACAGCAAAAATTAATCTTAGAGTTTGAAACAAAAATGGAAGAAATTGAGAAAGATATTTTTAAGCGCCAGGAAGAATTAAATGATTGTCGGTTGATGATTGACACTCTACAAAATAGATTGGGTAAAGTTGAGAATATTAAATTTATTAAACAACATTTTAAAGAAAGATTTTTAGGGATCTTCAGGGATTTTATAGCTGTGCGATCCGGTTATGAACAGATTGTCGACCTGTGTTTATATGATGCCTTAAATTTCTTTTTTGTCAATGAAATTTTTGCGGATGATTTTAAAAATCTTCCGGACGGTAGATATGGATTTATGCTAAAAAGGGACATCAAATCACAAGAATGCCCTGCTGAAATGAAAAATCTCAAATCTTTAACTGATCTTGTTGAAATAAAATCAAATAAAGAATTTTTTTCTGCCATTTTATCTAAATACTTTTTAACAAGTAATTTTGAAGAAGCGTTGATATACTCGCAAAAATTTCCGAACTTTGTGTTTATTACCCCCGATAGTTTTTTATTCAATAATAATTCAGTGATAATACAAAAAGGTGACTTTGGTTATTTCCAAATAAATCAAAGATTAAATGAATATCAAGCAAAGGCAGAATCTCTTCAAAATGAAATCGTATTTATGAATGATGAAAAAAAGAAACTCATTGAACAGTTAACCCGAACAAAGGAGGAACTCGAGCAGAATAAAGAAAGACTGTTTTCTTTGAATATCAAAAAATCAGAATCTTCAATGCAGCTAAATACATTAAAAAGTCAACTGAACAATTTGCATAGTGATATCAAAGAGATTGATAACGAAAGGGACGGGTTGCTAAAAGAAATACAAGAACTAAACAGAGATATTACCGAGTATAAAAACCAGATCATTGAAAATGAAAATATACTTAGTAAAACTCAAGCCGAATCTGAAGAATTGAAAAATAAACTTAACGATTTGGAAAATGAAATTGATGCCCAGAACAAAGAATTAAATCAAATCATTCTTAAAATAGGCATTTTAAAAGAGATGAAATCAGTAACAGAAAATAGTTTAAATGATACCCGGCTCGAAATTGCAAATTTGTCAGGCGAAATAGAAGAAATAAGCAAATTTTCGGCACGGAATAAACTCGAATCGATCGAACTGAAAATAAACGATTTGAAGCAATTGATCCAAGAAAAAAAGGAAAGGCGTGTATACCTGGAAAAACAAATTCCTGAAGAAAAAATTCATGAAATATCGAAAAATCTTGATTCCATTTATGATGAAATAACTCAATCACAAAAAAGGCAAGATGAAGTACAGAACGCAATAATGCAGGTAAACTTTAAGGTCTTTGAGTTAAACCATAAAAAAGAAGAACTTATAAAAAAAGCCTATGAGGAATTTCAAGTTGATATTAAAGAATATATAGCCGAAGATATTCCCGAACCCGAGCAAAAATTAAATGAAGTAAAAGAACGAATGGCAAAGCTTGGCGAAATAAATCCGTTGAGTCTCAGTGCCTATGAACAAGAGAAGAAAAGACTTGATGAATTTTTAAATCAGCGTAATGATATAATTACCGCAAAACAAAATCTTTTAAAATCCATCGCCGAACTCGATGCCCGGGCAAAAGAAAGATTCATTGATACATTCAAAGAAGTAAAAGAAAAATTCAACGAAGTTTTCGCAAAATTCTTTGAAGGTGGAGAAGCCGACCTAATTCTAACCGACCCTGCCAATCCATTGACATCTGATGTCGATATTGTCGTCCGTATGAAAGGCAAAAGAATAAAAAGAATCAACCAACTCTCTGGAGGTGAAAGAACCCTTCTGGCCGTAAGTCTGTTGCTTGCATTCTATCTTGTAAAACCTGCTCCTTTCTGTATTCTGGATGAGATTGATGCCCCATTGGATGATGTCAATGTCGTAAGATTCAACAAGTTTCTGCGCGAATTAGCACAACATACCCAGGTCGTTATCATTACCCATAATCGTGCTACGATGGAATATGCCGATTACATATATGGACTTACCATGGAAAAACCCGGTAAAAGTAAAATTATATCAACCCGTCTTGAAGATTTGGAGCCCGTAGAAGTAGCCGAATCTTAATCAGAAATTTATGCCGCTCCCCTATCTCAGCAAATTTCTTAGAAAACTCACTGGTATTTTTAGTAAAGCAAAAACAAACGATATATCTAACCTAGAACAAATTCTACTTGAATCCGATGTGGGGGTTAAATACATTCAAGCACTCCTTGAAAAAATCAATTATGACCGCCCAAAATTAAAAGAAGAAATATTAAAACTAATAAATATCAAACCACCCGATTTAAACCAAACAAAACCACAGGTCATCCTCGTTTGTGGTGTGAACGGTTCTGGTAAAACCACGAGCGTGGCAAAACTCGCTTATCTGTATCGGAATAAAGGAAGTGTACTTTTGATTAGCGCTGATACCTACCGTGATGCTGCATCTGAACAACTTGATATTTGGGCTAAGAAGGCAGGCGTTGAAATCATCCGTTCCCAGAAGGGACAGGATGCGGGGGCAGTCGTTTATGACGGATTAAACAAAGCAATAACCAAAGCCATTGACACTGTTTTAATTGACACTGCCGGCAGATTACATACCCGTAGCGATTTAATGGAGGAGCTAAAAAAAATAAAACGGGTAATCACTAAACTAAAACCACTCGGACCCGACCTTTGCCTTTTGACTGTTGATGCGACATTAGGACAGAATTCAATTCAGCAAGCAAAAATTTTCACCCAGGAACTGGGCATAAATGGCCTGATTTTAACAAAATTTGATGGGACTGCTAAGGGTGGTGCAATAATTCCCATCTGTGCAGAATTAAAAATCCCGGTGCTTTATCTTGGTGTCGGAGAAGAAATTAACGACCTTATCACATTCCGACCCGAAGAATTCGTAGAAGTGATGTTTGTCGATCAATTTGAATAATTACTGAATTTTTTAATATATTTTTCAAAAATTTTTTCTATCTTTCCCCGAAGGATAAAATAAAGGATAAAAGCAACCAAAAATCCAATCCCCCCAATTATCCACCCCTTTTTTTCAGCCATCATGATCTTATCCCCGGCCACAACATATAACAGTATCCCTGGGATTCGACAGATGGCAATCAGTACAATCAAAATTTTCAATGGTATCGTGGTGAGTCCTGCCAGATAAAAAATTCCATCGCCTATTGGATTGGGAAAGATTGCCAAAAATAGTATCAAAGGCAAACCCCGTTTAGTTATCGTCTGTTCAAATTGCAATGCCCTTTCTTCTGCAAATAG